>SXQZ01000120.1 GCA_005792725.1 Actinomycetota bacterium | reverse complement strand
CCGGACCGGACCGGCCTGCACGACGGCCCGCCGGGGAAGGCGGGGGGCGGACGGAAGGTCGTGGTCGCCGCGGACAGCGACCACCGGGGCAATGCGCTCGAGTTCCGGGATCACCGATCCGTCGGAGAGGTCACCCGCGTGGAGGATCAGATCACTCCCCGCCAGGGCGTCCAGCGCCCAGGCCGGGATGTGGTCGAGGACCTCGCCGATGTGCGTGTCGGCGATGACCCCGATGATCATCCCCGGTACGCCCTCCGGGCGGCGTGCCGCTCGAGCGCGAGATCAATGAGGCGCTGCACGAGTTCGGGGTACCCGAACCCGTCGCCGGCCATCAGGCGGCCCCAGACGCTCGTGGCGGTGAACCCGGGGATCGTGTTGATCTCCGACACGTAGAGGTCCTCCCCCTCGAGGAAGAAGTCCACGCGTGCGAGGCCGCTGCACCCGATCGCCTGCCATGCACGCACGGCCAGGTCACGGGCGCGGTCCTGAACATGGGTGGGCACCTCGGCGGGTACGTCCAGGCGCATTCCCCCGGCCCGGTACTTGGCGTCGTGGTCGTACCACTCGTTGTCGTGGAGGATCTCCCCGAGGGGGGAGGCGTGCGGGTCCGCGTTGCCGAGCAACCCCACCTCGACCTCGCGGCCCATCGCGCGGCGCTCCACCAGGGCCTTGTCGTCATGGGCGAAGGCCAACTCCAGCGCGGGCCCGAGGGAATCCTCGTCGGTCACCGGGCTGATGCCGTAACTCGAGCCCAGGCGCGCCGGCTTGGCGAAGGCCGGGTAGCCGACGGCGGCCGCCACGCGGTCGCGAACCCCCGTCGGGTCGTCCCGCCACTCCGCGTGCGTCACGATGAGCGTCTCCACGCGGGGGATGCCCGCGGCGGTCGCCAGCACGTGGAACAGCGCCTTGTCCATGCCCGTCGCGCTCGCGGCGACATCGGCGCCGACGTAGGGGACCCCCACCGTCTCGCACAGGCCCTGCACGGTCCCGTCCTCCCCCCATGGGCCGTGCAGCACGGGGAAGACGAGGTCGATCGCGACGGGTGCGACCTCGCCGGCCAGGTGGATGAGCCAAGCCTGATCACCCGCGGCCGGCACCAGGGCCACGGGCTCCCCGGAGAGCGCCCACGCGCCATCACGTGCGATGGTGACCTCGAGTACATCGTGGCGGTGGCGGTCGATGGCGCCCGCGACCGAGGCGGCGGACGCCAGCGAAACGTCGTGCTCGCTGCTGCGTCCGCCCCCGAGGACCGCGATCCGCATCAACCGGGTGCCGGTGGCTGCGAGCCGCCGCGCGACCCGCCGCCCGAGGGCGCGGGGGGCTGCGAGCCGCCCCCGCCCGAGCCCCCGCCACCCGAGCCCCCGCCACCCGATGGCGGGTAGGCCACGATGATCGTCACGGTGGAGCCGGCGGGCACGCTGCTGCCGGGTTGCGGGTCCTGATCGATCACGGTGCCCTCGGGCTGGGTGCTCTCGGCTCCCGATGAGGTGACGCTGAAGCCGAGACTCTCGAGCTTCGACCGCGCCGTGGCCTGGTCGCTGCCCGTGACGTCGGGCACGCTGGTGCCGCCCTCCGCCGCCACCACGAGGTCAACGGATGAGCCCTTGGCCACCGATGCCCCGCCGCCCGGGTCCTGGCCGACCACGGTGCCGGGCGTCTGCCCCGACGAGCCGTCGTCCTCGGTGACGCTGCCCACCTCGAGGCCGGCGGCGGTGATCTCTGCCCGCGCCGTGTCCACGTCGCTGCCCGTGACGTCGGGCACCGTGACCTTGGTGATGCCCTTGCTCACGTACAGCGTGATGGTGTCGCCCGACCCGGCTTTGCTGCCGGCCTTCGGTGCCTGACGCACCACCGTTCCGATCTCCTTGTCGCTGTCCACCTGCTCGGTGACCACCGTGAAGCCCGCCTGTTCGAGCGCGGCCTGGGCATCCTCGATGGAGTCACCCACCACGTCGGGCACCGTGACCTCGGCGGGACCGGAGGACACCAGCACGGTCACCGTGGAGTCCTTGGCCACCTCGGTGCCCGCCCCGGGCTGCGTGCCGACGACCACGCCGATCTGCACCGTGTCGCTGGCCTGCGTGCGCTGGGTGGGCTTGAGGCCCGCGTCGGTGATGGCGCGACTGGCCGCGGGCGCATCGAAGCCCGCGACATCGGGGATGGCGATGAGGTCGGATCCGCCCCGCGTGAGGGCGAGCGCAAGGGCCACCGCCAGGGCCGCCACGAGCACGGCGATGAGGCCCCACATCCCCCGGCGGTTGCGACCGCCGCGCTGCCGCGCACCACCACGCCCGTTGCCACGCCCACCTGCGTTGCCACGGCCACGCCCGTTGCCGCTGCGCCCGGCGCGGTCCCCTCCGTATGCATCTCCCACTGCCTGCGTCTCCATGGTGGCGGCGGCCGCGGCCGCGGCCGGCGGTGCCGTGAGGATGAGGGTCGACTGCTGGCCCCCCGACATGTCGGCGCGCACCTCGAGCAGCGCCGCCGTGAACGCCTCCGCCGTCTCGTAACGGTCTTCCGGGCGCTTGGACAGCGCCTTCATGACCACGGCGTCGAGGGCCGGCGGGACGGACTGCACGAAGACGCGTGGCGGCACCGGGGGCTCGTTGATCTGCTTCATCGCCACCGCGACCGGGCGGTCCCCGTCGAAGGGCACGCGGCCGGTGAGCATCTCGTAGAGCACGATGCCCACGGCGTAGGTGTCGCTGGCGGCCGTGGTGTCGTCGCCTTGGGCCTGCTCGGGCGACAGGTACTGCGCGGTG
>SXQZ01000119.1 GCA_005792725.1 Actinomycetota bacterium | reverse complement strand
CGCCGCCGGCCGGGTCATCGCGTTCGACGTCCGGGCGCGCGGGGCGGACACCGCGGGCTACGCCCGCATCCTTCGATCCTCGGTGCACGGCGACGAGATCGAGGATGTGGTGGTGCGCGTGGTCCCGGAGCCGCGCGTCCACGCCCGGTGCCTCAATGCCCAGACCTTTGCCTGCTACTCATGGGGTCCGGGTCGATCCATCATCACGATCCCCGCCCTGCCGGCGGGCGAGGTGCGCGAAGCGCTGCTTCATGAGTACGGCCACCACCTGGATTCCCTGGGCGACACGCCACGATGGTGGGCGGCACGGCGCATCGGCGCGCGGTTGCGCTCGGGCCAGGTGGCCACTGACTACTCCCTGGGGTGGAGCCGGACCGTCGGGGAGGTATTCGCCGAGGATTACATGTCCCTGCACATCCGGGGTGCCTCGCTCATCCGCTGGCTGCCCCCGCCCTCCGCGGCGGTGCTGCGCGCCCTGCGGCGCGACATCATCGCCCTTCGCCCGGCGCCGCCTGCGGACCCGGGCGCGCCGGTCGGAAACGACGGGATCACGCGCATCTCCCAGAGCGGCCGGGTTGGCCGGGGTCAGGTACTTGAGGTGCCGGTGGCGCTGACCGGGCCTGATTTCTATGTCGCCGCCGTCGTCGGCCCGGACCCGGCCTATGACGAGGTGCCCGTGGAGATCGAGGTGACCTGCGATGACATCGGGCCGGGCACCGCCACCGCGGCCCCCGGGCGCATCGCCTGGGTGCAGGTCGGGCCGGTGGGCCCGGGGACGTGCACGGTGCGGGTATCCGGGCCGGCCACTGCGGCGGGCGGCGTCGTGGTGGAAGTGACGGCGGGCCCCGGGTCGGCGGGGGTGCCTACCGGTGAAGACCCCGGGGGCGCGTCTGAGCGCATGCGATCCGGGATGCGCCACGCGTAGGGCACGGCCGGGATGTGCGCGGAGGGGCGGCACCGCTTCCGCGGCGACCCCGGTCGGCTAGGGCCGCACCGCTCCGACGTAGCTGCCGCTGCGGCTTGCCATCGAGGCCACCCGCACCACATCGCCGGTGTGGGGCGCATGCACGAAGTTGCCGTCGCCGATGTAGATGCCCATGTGGCCGAGGCCGCTGAAGAGCACGAGGTCCCCGGCCTGCAGCTGCCCGTAGGGGACCTGCGGGAACGCGCTCCAAATCGCATAGGTGTAGTGGGGCACGCTCTTGCCGATCTGGCGGTAGGCATAGGTGGCGAGCCCTGAGCAGTCGAAGCCCGACGGCGACTCGCCTCCCCACACGTAGGGCACGCCCTGGAACGAGAGTGCGATGCGCGCCGCCTCGGCGTTCCCCGCGCCATCGGGCAGCGGGCCGTTGAACGGCGTGTAGCCCGAGGCGGCCAGCGAGCGGCCCTGCGCGGCGCGGCGCGCCTGCTCGTCGGCGATGGCCTGACGCAGGTCGGCCCGCGCGTTGTCGAGAAGCCCCTGGCGCTCGGCGAGGATGGCCTCGACCCGCTGCTTCTCGGCCTCGGCCTTGCGCACCTCGACCTTTGCGGCCTCCCGGTCCTTCTGGAGTTCCACGCGGACCTCGATGGTGCGGTCCCGGAAGCGGCGCACCTTCCCCACGACATGGGCATCCTCCGAGCCCGCCCTCTCGATGACCTCGAGTTCGGCCACGGCGTCGGTGAGGCTGCCGCTTGAGACGAGCACCTCGATCAGGTTGGGATCGGGGCGGCGGTACAGGGCATCAAGGCGGTCGCCCAGGATGCGCTGCGACGCATTGAGATCCGCGATCGCCTTCGCCAGCACCTTCTGGTTCGTGACGAGACGGTCCTTGATGACCGAGAGGCGCCAGCGTGCGCCGTTGTACCGCTCGGCCGCCACCTCGACGCGCTCCCCGATCTGATCGAGCTTCGCCTGCAGCGCGCGCACCTCGCGCTTCTTCGCGCTCACGGTCGCCGGGTCGGCGACGGCGTGCGTCGGCATGCCGACGCCGATGGCGATGGCGATGCCTGCGGCGAGGGCCACGAGGGCACGCAGGGGCGATGTGGCGTTGAGCGGCCGCACGACCTCCGACCCTTGCATGAAATGACCACCAGCAGGGAAATCCCGGTTGCACGTGACACCCGTGCGTATTTCACATTGACCCCGTCCGGGGGCCGGGCCACAATCCGGGGCGTGTTCCGCGGTACGAAGGCCCTGCTCACAGGCGTGATCTGCATCGGCGCGCTCACCGCGGTGTCCGTGGCGGTGGCGCCCGGCCCCGCTGACCCGCTCGCGCGGGGCATCGGGGCGATCCTGCCGGACGGCAACGTGGCCTCGGCGCTGGCCGGAGGGCATCACCCCACCCGCTCGGCCGTGGGCCAACCGTCGGGGGCGGTGGCGTCCGGGGGGTCGGTGTCGGTGCGCGTCGCGGCGGGGCCCCGCGGTGGCGGCCAACTCGCGGCCGCCGTCGCCGAGGCATCGGGCGTGAGCCTGCTGGGCGGCCGCATTGTCGTGAATGCCCTGCGCGTCGGCGTGCGCTCCGACGCGAAGGACGGAGCGGCCACGGCGGGGGTCACCGAGTGGTCGGCGGATGTTACGGTCGACGGCCAGGCCATTGATGAGGTCCCCGGGGCACCGGTCGATGTGCCGGGCATCGGCACCCTCGTGCTGGTGGAACGGCTGGTGCAGGGCGGCGCGGTCACGGCCAATGCCCTGCGGCTCGAGGTGAGTGATCCGGCCACCGGCCTGCCGGTGGGTACCCAGGTGGTGCTGGGACGGGTGGAGGCCACGACCGGTGACCAGGTGCCGGACTCGCCGTCGCCGGACCCCGGCAGTGCGCCGTCCGCCCCGGGGGCCGCCACGCCCTCCGCAGACGGCGCGGCGATGACCCCGCCTGCGGGGCGGCCGTTGCCGACGGCGCCCGCAACCCCATCGGCATCCGCGCCCGTGCCATCCGCAGCACCATCGCTGGGGCTTCCGCGGCGTGACCCCGGGTCGGTGGTGGCCGTGCCCTCCATTCAGGGATACGCCTTCCCCATCCTGGGCGGCGGCGTGTCATTCGGCGATGACTACGGTGCCCCCCGGGCCGGCACCGGGTGGCACCACGGCACCGACCTGTTCGGTCCGATGGGTACTCCGATCGTCGCGGTGGCCGACGGCACCCTGTCCAGCGTGGGCGTGAACACTCTGGGCGGCAACCGCCTGTGGCTCGCCGATGACGCCGGGCACCAGTACTACTACGCGCACCTCTCCGCATACGCCCCGGGCACCGCCGATGGCGTGCGGGTGCGCGCGGGGCAGGTCATCGCGTTCCTGGGTAACACCGGTCAGGCGATCACCACGCCACCCCATCTGCACTTCGAGATCCACCCCGGGGGTGGTGACAGCATCAACCCGTATCCGTACCTGATCGCGTGGCAGCGCAACGCGCCGGTGCCGCAGGCGTTCCTGGCCGCCACCCGCCCCACCGGGCACGTTCCCGCCGCCGGCGCGCTGCTGCTCGGTGCCGAGCCCCTGGACGACCGTCCGGGTGCGGCGTCGCCCGACGGCGAGGCGATCGCGGTGCGGTAGCCGCACCCCCCGTGTCGCCGGGCGCGCCGCATCCGGTGCGCACCGGTCGCCCTGCGGGGGAGGGGTGCGGGGTCGGGATGCGCGGACCCGCGCCGCCGGACGCGCCGCATCCGGTGCGCACCGGTCGCCCTGCAGGGGAGGGGTGCCGGGTCGGGATGGGAGGACCGGCGGGCCTTGGACCCGTCGTGCCCGATCCCGCTCGGCGGACCCGGTCATGCCCGACCGGGTCGCGGTGGACACCTCGGTACCGACGGAGCGGGCTCCCCCGGGGACGCGTGGTACCGGGGGCGGGCCACGCCGGAAACGCCTGCGGGATCGCTCTGCGCTAGCGTCTCGGACTACTTCAACCGCAGTCCCCGAGGGAGCCCGATGCGCTCACGCCTCATCTACGCCGCCATCGCCACCGCCACCGCCGTCCCGGTCGCGCTGGCCGGGACCTGGGGCAGCCCTGCCACCAATCTGTCCGGTGAGGGCCGGGACGCGCAGGCCCCTCAGGTCGCGGGGGGCGCCGCGAACGAGGCCACCGCGGTGTGGCGGCGCTCCGACGGCACGCGGTTCATCGTCCAGGCGTCGCGGTACTCCGGCGGTGAGTGGAGTGCCCCCGCCGACCTCTCGCTTGCGGGCCAGCATGCGTTTGAGCCCCATGTCGTGGCTGACACTCAGGGCGCTGTCACGGTGGTCTGGCAGCGCTCCGACGGCGTGCACGACGTCATCCAGGCCCGGCGGTACTCCGGCGGCGAGTGGGGTGCCATCCAAAACCTCTCGGACACCGCCCAGAACGCCTTCTCATCCCAGATCGCCGTTGACTCCCAGGGCATCGTCACCGCGATCTGGTCGCGCTCCAACGGTGTGCACGACGTCATCCAGGCCAGGCGGTACTCCGGCGGGGCGTGGGGTATCACCCACAACCTCTCCGACGGCACTCAGAACGCATTCGCTGCCCAGGTCACGGAGGGTGCCGCGAATGAGGCGACCGCGGTATGGTCGGGGTCTGACGGCACCAACCGGATCATCCAGACGTCGCGCTATTCGGGGGGCTCGTGGAGCACCCCCGTGAACCTCTCCGCCGCCGGGCGGGACGCGTTCACCCCGCAGGTCGCGGAGGGCGCCGCGAACGAGGTGACCGCGGTGTGGACCCGCGATGATGCCGCCGGGAACCTCATCGTCCAGACGCGGCATTACTCGGGTGGCGTCTGGGGTGCGACGACGGACCTCTCGGCCGCGGGCCGCAACGCATCGGACCCCCAGGTCGCGGAGGGCGCCGCGAACGAGGTGACCGTGGTGTGGTACCGCTTCGACGGCGCGAACACCATCGTCCAGGCCCGGCGGTCGTCGGGTGGCGTCTGGGGCGCGACCACGGACCTCTCGGCCGGCGGACGGGACGCCTCCGGGCCTCAGGTCGCGCAGGGCGCCGCGAACGAGGTGACCGCGGTGTGGTTCCGCTACGACGCCAGCGGGAACGCCATCGTTCAGGCCAGCCGGTTCTCAGGCGGCGTATGGGGCGCCACCCAGGACCTCTCCGCCGCGGGTCGCGACGCCGAAGCGCCCCAGATCGCGACCGATCCCGAGGGCGCTGTGACCGCAGTGTGGAGGCGCTCGAACGGCACCAACACGATTATCCAGGCCACGCGGCATCGGTCCGCGCCCACGGCGCCGCGGGACGTCACCGCGGCGGCGCCGGCCGCCGCCCTGTCCGTGAGCGTCTCGCCGTCGCGCACGCGCATCATCAGCGGCGGGCGCATGACCGCCACTCTGCGCACGAAGAGCACGGGCACGCTCGCTGCCTCTGCGGTGAGGTCCTGCCTCACACTGCCCCCGGGCCTGACCGTCGTCCGCGCGGCTGGCGCGAGGCGCACGGGGCGCACGTGGTGCTTCGGGCCCCGCAACCTCGCCGCGGGCTCGGAGCACGCCGGGACGCTGACCCTGCGGGCCACCGCCACCCGGACGGTCACCGTCACGATCACGGCCCGCGCCACGGCCCGCAATGCCGCCCCGGCGAAGGGGACCCCGAAGCGGGTGCGGATCAGCCCCGTCCGGTAGGCCCCCGCCCGGCGCGGGGAGCGGGTCGTGCCTGACGTCGGCGGGTGCCGCCATGACGGCGCCCATCCTCGTCGGGGGCGCGTCAGACGGCGGAGGTCCGCCACCCCCCGGCGCGGGGAGCGGGTCGCGCCTGACGTCGGCGGGTGCCGGGATGGCGGCGCCCCTTACCGTCCGGGGCGCGTCACACCCCGAAGGAGTCCCCGCACGAGCATGTGGTCGTCGCATTCGGGTTCCGGATGACGAACCCGCGGCGCATGAGGGAGGTCGTGTAGTCGATGACCGAGCCGCTCACGTAGATGGCGCTCTTGAGGTCGAGGAACACGGCGATGCCGTTGGTGGCGATCTCGCGCTCCGACGCCTGCGCCCCCCCGCCGCGCGGTACGAGGTCAATGGAGTACTCCAGGCCCGAGCAGCCCCCGGCGTGGATGCGCAGGCGCACCGCGTGGGACATGCCCTCCCGGTCGGCGCACTCGCGGATGTAGTGCGCTGCCGCATCCGTGACGGCGAGCCCCGTGCCCGCGCCCTCCTGCCGGGTCGCGCCCGCCGCCCGGGCGCGCTCGCGGGCGGCGGCCTTCTTCTCCTCGAGGGTGAGCGGGCGGTCGGGGGCGGCGGGGTCAGCCATAGCCCATCACCTTCATCATCAGGCGACCGTCGTCGGTCATCTTGTCGGGCCCCCACGGGGGGTCCCAGACCCAGTTGATCTCCACCGATGTGACCCCGTCGAGCGGCTCGACGTACTTCCGCACGTCGGCAATGATCTGGTCGGTGAGGGGGCAGCCCATGGACGTGAGGGTCATGTCCAGGTGCACCGCGCCGGTGGGCTCGTCAACACGCACGTCGTAGAGCAGTCCGAGGTCAACGACATTGATGCCGAGTTCGGGGTCGTCGACCTGCTTCATCGCCTCGCGGATCTGATCCTGATCGGTCATGTCACGCTCCCGTCGCGGTCGTCCCGCGGTAGTCAACGATGCAGTCGCGCAGCGCCAGCCATGACAGCAGCGCGCACTTGATCCGCACGGGGTACTTCGCCACGCCCTCGAGGGCGATGGCATCGCCCAGCACGTCCTCGTCGGGCGCGGCATCCCCGTGCATGACCAGGCGGAAGTGCTCGACCATGCCGAGGGCCTCGTCGAGGTCCTTGCCCCGGGCGACCTCGGTGAGCATGGACGCGGCGGCTTGGGAGATGGAACAGCCATCGCCGTCCGCCCGGATGTCGGCGATGCGCCCGTCCTCCACGAGGATGTCCAGGTAGCACTCGTCGCCGCACACCGGGTTGTGCTCGTGCACCGACGCTGACGCCCCCTCGATGCGGCCGCGTCCACGGCGGTTGCGGTAGTGATCGAGGATCAACTGCTGGTACAGGTCGTCGAGGCCGCCCATCACGCCGCCCCGAACCACGTGCGGCACGCGATGAGGGCATCCCGCAGCGCCACCACGTCGTCCTCGGTGGTGTAGAGGTAGGCGCTCGCGCGGGCGGTGCTCTGCACGCCGAGGCTGCGCAGGAGGGGCTTGGTGCAGTGGTGGCCCGCCCGCACGCACACGCCCGTGCTGTCGAGGAACTGCCCGATGTCATGGGGGTGCACGCCCTCGAGGGTGAAGCTGACCGACGCCCCCCGGCGTTCGACATCGCGTGGGCCGAAGAGGGTGATCCCGGGCACCTCGTCGAGGGCATCGAGCATCACCTGCGCGATGGCCTTCTCGTGCGCCCGAATGCGGTGGGCCCCCACATCCTCGAGGAACCTCACGGCCTCGCCGAGCCCGACGGCCTCGGCGATGGGCGGCGTACCGGCCTCGAACTTCCACGGGATGCCGGCCCACGTGGCCCCCTCGGTCGTGACGTCCGAGATCATCTCGCCGCCGCCGAGGAAGGGCTCCATGGCCTCGAGGTGCCCGGGCCGGGCGGCCAGCACCCCGATGCCGGTGGGGCCGCACATCTTGTGGCCGGTGAACGCCAGGAAGTCGCTGCCGATGGCGGTGGCGTCCACCGGCATGTGCGGGACGCTCTGCGTGGCGTCCACCATCGTGAGCGCCCCCTCCGCATGCGCCATGGCCACGATCTCCGTGACGGGGTTGATCGTGCCGAGGGTGTTCGAGACATGCACGATGGCGACCATGCGGGTGCGTGCGCCGATCATGCCCGCGAGCGCGTCGAGGTCGATCTCGCCGCCGGGCGTGACGGGGCAGAAGCGCACCGTGGCACCGGTGATGGCGGCAACGATCTGCCACGGGACCGTGTTGGAGTGGTGCT
>SXQZ01000118.1 GCA_005792725.1 Actinomycetota bacterium | reverse complement strand
GGTGCGACGGATGTGGCACGCGTCCTGGCCTCCCCGCTCTCGGTCACGGTCATCCCGCGGGGGCGTTAGGCCCGCGCGCGGGGGCGATTGGCGGTGGCCCTGGCCCCATGGGCACGGGGCGTGATCCGGGCGGGGGTCAGGGCCCGGTGCACTGGTGGCGCGCTGCCGGGTCGGCGCGCTCACCGCGCGGCGGGCGGGCGCCCGCTGCTAGCCTCCTCCCGCTTCGAAGCGAAAAAGGAACCCGTCTGTGTCGACAACCATCAAGCACCACGTGGCCGATCTCGGGCTGTCCGATCTCGGCCGCCAGCGGATTGAGTGGGCCGATCGCGACATGCCCGTGCTCACGCAGATCCGTGCCCGGTTCGAGCAGGAGAAGCCCCTCACCGGCCTTCGCATCTCCGCCTGCCTCCATGTGACCACCGAGACCGCCAACCTGGCCCGCACCCTCAAGGCGGGTGGCGCCGACGTGGTGCTGGTGGCATCCAACCCGCTCTCCACTCAGGACGATGTGGCCGCGGCGCTCGTGCAGGAGTACGGCATCTCCACCTACGCCATCAAGGGCGAGGACGAGGAGACCTACTACTCGCACATCATGGCCGCCATTGATCACGCGCCGCAGATCACCATGGATGACGGCGCCGACGTGATCGGTGTGCTGCACGGTGCGCGCCGCGAGATGCTCGACGGCGTGATCGGCGGCACTGAGGAGACGACCACGGGCGTCATCCGCCTCAAGGCCCTCGAGGCCGAGGGCAAGCTGGCGTTCCCCGTGGTCGCGGTGAATGACGCCAACACCAAGCACATGTTCGACAACCGCTACGGCACCGGCCAGTCAACGCTGGACGGCCTGCTGCGCGCCACCAACATCCTCGTGGCCGGCCGCCGGTGCGTGGTGGGCGGGTACGGCTGGTGCGGCCGCGGTCTGGCATCGCGCCTCAAGGGCCTGGGCGCCCACGTCATCATCATCGAGGTTGACCCGCTCGCGGCCCTGGAGGCCGTGATGGACGGATTCGAGGTGATGCCCGTGGCGGAGGCTGCCAAGGAGGGTGACGTCTTCATCACCGCCACCGGCAACATCCACGTGCTGCGCCGTGAGCACTTCGAGCACATGAAGGACGGCGCGATCATCGCCAACACGGGCCACTTCAATGTGGAGATCGACATCCCCGGGCTTGAGGAGCTGGCGGACGGCTCCCGCGACGTGCGACCGATGGTGCGCGAGTACGCCCTGCGCAACGGCCGCAAGGTGTACCTGCTCGCCGAGGGCCGGCTGCTCAACCTTGCGGCGGCCGAGGGGCACCCGGCGGCCGTGATGGACATGAGCTTCGCCAATCAGGCGCTGTCCGCCGAGTACATGGCGCGCAATGCCGCGTCCCTGAAGAACACGGTCTACACCGTGCCCGAGGACATTGACGCCGAGATCGCCCGCCTCAAGCTGTATGCGATGGGCGTCGAGATCGATGCGCTCACCGAGGAGCAGGAGAAGTACCTGGCGTCCTGGGATCAGGGAACCTGAGCCCGACCGGGCCAGGCGGGTCCGGACCGCAGGCCGACCGGCCGGGGAGCACACCTCCCCGGCCGGGGCTGGCCCCCGAGGACATCCTCGCCCTGCGTGACGGGGCCGTGGTGATGCTCGACCAGACGCGCCTGCCGGGCGAGGTCGTGCAGGTCACCCTCACGGAGTGGCCGGAGGTGGTGGACGCCATCCGGACCATGGTGGTGCGTGGTGCCCCTGCCATCGGCGTGGCCGGGGCGATGGGCGTGGCGCTGGCCGCCGCCGGGGCCGCGGCCACCGGTGCGACCCGGGAGGCGTTCGACGCCGAGGTGGGCCGCGCCATCGCCGCGTTGCGTGACGCCCGCCCGACGGCCGTGAACCTGGCGTGGGCGGTTGACCGCCTGGGCGGAATCGTCACCGCCCATGAGGGCACGCCGGGCGAGATCGCATTCGACCTTGCCGACGCTGCGCGCGGGATCCACACGGATGAGGTGGAGCGGTGCGTTGCGATCGGGAATCACTCGCTTCGGCTCATCA
Organism: Actinomycetota bacterium; assembly: GCA_005792725.1. Lineage (GTDB taxonomy): Bacteria > Actinomycetota > Thermoleophilia > Miltoncostaeales > Miltoncostaeaceae > SYFI01. Next base: position 5,308 of record SXQZ01000118.1, on the reverse strand, counting down.
CCCGCGGCGCCCGCATCCTCACCCACTGCAACGCCGGGGCGTTGGCCACCGGGGGCTACGGCACCGCACTGGGCGTGGTACGCGCCGCCCATGCGGCGGACCCCACCGTCACCGTGATCGTGGACGAGACGCGCCCATTGCTCCAGGGATCGCGCCTCACGGCGTGGGAGCTGGAACGCGAGGCCATCCCCTACACGCTGATCAGCGACAACATGGCCGCCGCGCTCATGGCGCAGGGGCGCGTCACCCACGTGGTGGTGGGGGCCGATCGCATCGCGGCCAACGGTGACGTGGTCAACAAGATCGGCACCTACGGCGTCGCGATCCTCGCGCGCGAGCACGGCATCCCGTTCATCGTGGCGGCGCCCACGTCCACGCTCGACCTGTCGATGCCCTCCGCCGCCGGGATCCCCGTTGAGGAGCGCGCGGCCGGGGAGGTGCGCGGCCTCAGCCTCTTCGGCCGCCCAGCCGCATCACCGGATTCCCCCGTGGCGAACCCGGCGTTCGACCGCACCCCCGCGCGTCTTGTGACCGCCATCGTCACCGAGCAGGGCGTGCACCGCGCTCCCTACGAGCGGTCCCTGCGCGACGCCTGGGATACCGCCGGGCACTAGGGGCGGCGGTCCCGGGCGTACGAGGCCCCGCGGCCTGCCGAGAACCGCGGGGCCCGCTGGCGCGAACGCCATTGCCGGGTTTCAAGGGAGACGCCCGACGCCGCGGACGCTAGCGGCCGTCTCGGATGGCAAGACGAAAGACTACTGGGAGCAGGGGTTTCGCACCGGCGGTCCACCAATGCGCGTCACGCGTTTGCGCAACTGCGGCGTGGTCGTCCCCGGGCCCCGATGGGTCCCGTCCCGATGGAGCCCCCGGTCCGCCCGGGTGATCACGCGTCACGCGTGACGCGCTTGCGCAACTCCGCGGTCAGCGCGGCCAGACCCGGCGAGATGTCATCTCGCGGGATCACGGCTTCGACCAGGCGCAGGCGCCCGGTGTCGGCCAGCGCCTCGATCAGGGCGGCGTCGAAGCCGTCCTCCGTGTCGACCTGCACGCCGGTGCCCGACCCGAGAGCGGCGGGGAACCGGGAGTAGCGCATCGGGGGGATGTCGTTGAAGACTCCGTCCATCATCGGGCGCTCGGTACCGTACCCTTGGTTGTTGATGACCACGACGACCGGGTGCACGCCCACGCGCGCCATTCCGCCGAGCTCCAGGGCGGTCATGTGGAAGGCACCATCCCCGACGATCACCACCGGGCGGCGGTCGGGGCGGGCCAGGCCGGCCCCGAGGGCCCCGGGGACCGCGAAGCCCAGCGATGCGTAGTAGGCGGTGGCGATGAACCCCGACTCCTCCACCTGCAGGGCCACCGACCCGAACAGCGCATCGCCGGGATCGGCCAGCACGGTGTGGCCCGGGCCCACGTGCGCGTGCAGGGCCCGGAAGACGGCGTCCGCGCCGAGGGGGGCGCCCGGACGCGGCGCGAACGGGGGCCGGGGCCGGGGGACGTGCGGTGCTACGGGCCCGCCGGCCCCGTAGAGCGCGACCAGCCCCCTGATGAGGTCGGCAACCCCGACGCCCTCGTAGCCGTGTGTGCCGACATAGGTGATGCCCTGATGGGCGACGATCGTGGCGGCCCGGTCGATGCCGGCCGTGAACATGCCGGTGTTGAGATCGCTCATGTACGCACCGAGCACGAGCACGCGGTCGGCGCCCTCGATGAGCGCCCTCACCTCGTGGTCGGAGCTGAGGGCACCGGCGTACACCCCTTTGAACCACGCATCGTCCGACCCCACCGACGACTTGCCCAGCAGCGTCTCGGCCACCGGCAGGCCCGTCGCGCGCGCCAGCGCATCCAGGTCGGCCTGCAGGCCCAGTCGCGCGACGAGCACCCCCGAGATGACCGCCGGACGCTCGGCCTCGTCGAGGCGGGCCACCACGTCGTCCAGGCAGGCCGCGAGAGTGACGGGGTCGGTGACCGGTGGCCCGGGCAGGTCATCCGGAAGCGGTGGGGCCGGCATGCCCACCACGTCCCGCGGGATCTCCAGGTACACGGGGCGGCTCTCGCGCCGTGCCGTCGCGAACGCCTCGGCGATCATGCGTGGAGCGGTGACGGGGTCGCGCAGTTCCACCGCCATCGCGGTCACGTCCTCCATGACGCGCATCTGCGTGCCGAAGTCCTTGACCTTGTGGTGCAGTAGGGGATCGCCCTCGCGCTCGGCGATCCCGGGGGCCCCCGAGATGACCACGACCGGTACGCTCTCGGCCCATGCCTGCGCGGTGGAGTTGACGAGCTTGAGCCCACCGACCCCCCAGGTCACCAGCACCACGCCGATTCCCGTGAGGCGGGCGTAGGCGTCGGCGGCAAATCCCGCGCCCTGTTCGTCGCATGTGCCCACGAACAGCCCGGGATGCCGGTCGAGCCGCGCGTTCAGCGCCAGCGTGAAGTCGCCGGGCACGCCGAAGACCCGGTCGCAGCCGTTGGCCAGAATGGCTTCGACCAGCCGGTCCCCGACCGTGGGGGGTGTGCCGGTGGGCAGGGGGCCTACTTGAGCCGGTACGTAATGCGGCCGCGGGTGAGGTCGTATGGCGAGACCTCGACCTTCACCCGGTCCCCCGGGTTCACGCGGATGTAATTGCGCCGCATGCGCCCGGCGAGCTTGGCCAGAACCACATGCCCGCCGTCCAGCTCGACGCGGAAAAACGTGTTGGGCAGGGCCTCGGTGACCTCGCCCTCGAACTCGATTGCCTGTTCCTTCTCCGCGGAGGCCGTGGCGGCTCCTCTCGTCGCTCGTGGGGCGTTGTGCCCCTTCACGCGCGCAACGGTAGCGCGATGCCGCGGGATCGGCACGCCAATGGGGGAATGCGCCACCGTTCGGCCTCACTCGCGGGACGATCATCCCCCCGGCCGATGCGCCGTCTCGCCACCGCCATCCTCGATCTGGTCACCGGGGACGGTTGCGCCGCATGCGGCATGCCGGGTCCCCCGCTGTGTGACGCCTGCACGGTGGCGCTCCCCGGGGTGGGCCCGGCCACGTGCTGCAGATGCGGCCACCCGTGGCCCGTGGCGTGCGCGGCCTGTCCGCAATGCATCGCCGGGCTCGCGTGGGCGAGGCAGGCCACCCGGTATGAGGAGTGCGTGCCGCAGGTCGTCGCCGCCCTGAAGGACCGCGGGCGGCGCTCCCTCGCTGATCCGCTGGCCGTCGTCATGGTGCAGCGCCTGCGTCCGCCGCCGCCCGGCGCAGTGCTGGTGCCGGTACCCCTGGCACCGCGCCGCCGGGCCGAGCGCGGCTTCAATCAGGCTGCCCTCCTTGCGCAGGCGCTGGCCCGGCACTGGGGGGTCGCGTATGCACCCGTACTCGTGCGCGATGGCGGGGGACCGCCGCAGCGCGGAGCACCCGCGGCCGCCCGGCGTATCCAGGTGCACGGTGCCTTCCGGGCCGTCGCCGATGTGCCGCTGCACTGCGTGCTCGTGGATGACGTGGTGACCACCGGGGCCACGCTGTCGGCCGCGGCGCGGGCGCTCCGGAGCGCGGGGTGCGCAGGGGTCGGCGCCGTGGCACTGGCCCGGGTTGCCCTTGGCGCGTTGCGCACTAGAGTCGGGTGACGGCAGATCGAGCCAAGGGGGCATACGGACATGGAACTCCATGTGAGGGGCAGGAACGTCCCGGTCACCGAAGCGCTTGAGGAGCACGCCGAGCGCCGCCTGCACAAGATCGACCGGGTGCTCGGGCCGATGTCCGACACGGCCGTCGTCGAGGTGGAGCTCTCGGTCGAGCACAACCCGAGCATCGCGAAGAGCCAGATCGCGGAGGTGACGGTGCGCACCAAGGGGCCGGTCATGCGCGTGCGCGAGGCCGACTCGGACATGTACGCGGCGATCGACCTTGCGGCGCACCGCATTGAGCGCGCGGCGCAGCGCCTCCGTGAGCGCCGGAAGGACCACCACGGGCCGGGTATCGAGGCGGTGGCCTCCTCACCCGCCGAAATTGCGGCCCTCGGGAGGATGGGGAAGGAGGCCACCGAGGCCGTCGAGCCGCCGCCGCCGATCCGCATCGTCCGCAGCAAGCGGTTCGCGATGCCGTCCCTCACGCCCGAGGACGCGGCGATGCGCCTCGAGCTCATCGACCACGAGTTCTTCGTGTTCCGCAATGAGGCGACCGGCGAGGTCAGCGTGATCTACCGCCGTCGCGATGGCGACTTCGGCCTGATCGAGGGGGCCTGACGCGGTACGGACACTGATGAGGTGGGCGGTGCCCCTGCTCGTCGTCCTCGGGATGGCGGGCGGGGCCGCCGCCGCCGACCCGGCTCTCGTCGCCGAGCTCGCGGCCATCGCCCCGAGGCCCGTGATCGCGGGCGAGGGTGTGGTGGCAGTGGCCGCGTCGGATGGCGGCGAGGCGGTAGCGGCCGCGATCGTCGCCGCCGGGGACCCGCAGTTCACCGTGCTGCGTGATGTCATCGCTGCACAGGGGGCGCAGGCGACGTCCACGCGCTCGGCCGCGCTGGCCGATGGCGGTAGCGCCACCTCGTTCGCGGTGGCGTTCCCGTCCGCGCCCGCCGCGCGGGTGGTGGTGCGCCGGGCCACCCTCGCGCTGCTCGCCGAGGCCGGTGCCACGGCCCCGCTCAACGCCGAGATGGAGGCCACGCCCGGGGGGAGGGCCGCCATCGCGATGATGCCCGGTGGTGGCCTGCGCACGCTGGTCATCGCATCCCGGGGCGCCCGTCTGGTGGGCACCATCACCGTCCGCCCGGGTAGCGGCAGCCAGGACCTGCAGGAACTGGTGAACGGCCTCACCTATGCCTGGCAGGCCATCCCGGCCGCGGCGGTGGGCGTGGCCGACGAGGTCGGCGTCTCCGACGGCTTGCGCCTGCAGGTGCGCGCCGCATGGGCGGCGGCGGGCCGCGCGGGTGCCGAGGTGCCGGGGAGCATGCTGGCGGCGCGGGTGGAGGGTGTGCTGTGGGTGATGGCCGACATGGGGCAGGGGGGAGTGCCCGACGTCCAGGTGTTCCGCGAGATGACCGCGGGGGTGTTGCGGGCCGAGGGGGCCGTGGCCGTGGCGGCGGGCTGCCCGGGCATCCCGGTGTCGCTGCGCGAGGCCTGGGGCTACATCTTCGAGTGCACGGCCGGCGACCCCGGGATCCCGTTACCGGGCAGCGTGCCCGCCGGTGAGTTGCCCGAGCCGGTACGGGGGGTGGGCATGTGGATCTGGTACGTGCACCGGTCGGAGGGGTCCCTGCAGGGAATCGTCGACCGGGCCCGTGCCAACGGCGTGCGCACGGTGCACATCAAGTCGGGGGATGGCACGTCGTACTGG
>SXQZ01000117.1 GCA_005792725.1 Actinomycetota bacterium | reverse complement strand
TGGATGGGGTTGATCTCCATCATCGGCACGTGCTTGTAGGCCGCGGCGTGGAACACGATCTCCGGCCGGTGGGTGGCGAACACGTGCTCCATCAGGTCGGCGTCCCGGCAGTCGGCCACCACCGGGATGGGTGCGTGCCCACGGTCGCGTAACTCGAGGTCGATCTCGAACAGGTTGTTCTCGGCGTGGTCCACCATGACCAGGGTGCCCGGACCGACGGCAGCCATCTGGCGGCAGAGTTCCGAGCCGATCGACCCGCCGGCGCCGGTCACCAGGACCCGGCGGCCGTTGAGGTACCGGGCGACCCGGGCCATGTCGATCTCCACCGGCGCACGGCCCAGGACGTCCTCCACCTGCACCTCGCGCAGCTTCTGCACCGAGACCTCGCCGTTCATCAGTTCGGGGAGGCCCGGGAGGGTGGTCACGCGCACGCCCGCGGTGCGGCAGCGCTCCACGATGTCCCTGCGCACGGTGCCCGGGGCGGACGGCATCGCGATGATCACCTCACGGGCCCGCGTCTCGCGCAGGATGCGCGCGAGGTCCTCACGGGTCCCCAGCACCTTCACCCCGCCCACGCGCACGCCCCGCTTGCGGGGATCGTCATCGATCAGCCCCACCGGGGTGTACGCGAGGCTGGCGTTGGCGCGCATGTCGCGCAGCAGCGAGTTCGCCGCGTTCCCCGCGCCACAGATGATGACGGGCCGGCCATTGCCCACGCCCGCGCCACGCGAGGACCGCTCCGTCACCGACCGGACGACGAAGCGCACCCCGCCGACGAGCACCACGGTGAAGAGGAAGTCGAGCGCGAACACCCCGCGCGGCACCGCCTCGAACCCGTCCAGGCGCCACAGGGTGAGCGCAAGCGTCACGAGGCCGCTGGCCACAAGGCAGGCGACCACGATCTGCTCGAGGTCCTGGATGCCGGTGAACCGCCACCACCGCGTGTAGAGGCGGAACGCGATGAACGTGACGATCTTGATGGCCACCACCACGCCGAGCGTGACGAGGAACAGGCGCTCGTACCGCCCGGGTGGGGAACCGTCGAAGCGCACCACGAACGCGAGCCACCAGGCCAGGGATACGAGCCCGAGGTCCACCAGCACCTGCCCGAGGCGGTGCAGGTGGCCGCGCCACGCGATGCGTCCGATGCCCATGCTCATCGTCCGTCCATCGTATTCGAACGCCGCCATCGGCCCGCACGTCGCGTTGCAGCCGCACCGAGGATGAGGTCAAGTAACAGGTCCGGGTCACGCATCGGGGGTGGCGCCGAGCGCTCGCGGCGCACCAGAGCGATCTCGGCCGGGTCCTCCAGCCGGTGCAGGCGCCCCTGCTCGATGAGGCGCGCGTCCACGGCGCCCAGACGGCCCGCGAACGGGCTGTACGCCGGCACCCCGAGCGCCACCGCCTCACGGTTCATCGTTCCCCCCGCGCTGATCACCAGGTCGGACGCGGCGATCAGCCCCGGCCCGTCCACGGCCGCCTCGGGAACCAGCACGCCCCGGCGGCGCAGGGCGTCGCGCTGCGGCCCGGTGCGTGGAAGCGCCACCACCTGCACCGTGGCGGCATTCGCCTCCAGGTGGTCCACGACCCGGGCGAACAGGTCGGTGGAGGCACCGCGGTGGTACAGGGTCACCTCGGGCGGCGGCCGAAGGACCACGATGACCTTCCCGGGGTCGAGGCCCAACTCATCGGCGACGCCCGGATCCGGCGGGTCGTCGGCGAGGTAGTACTCCTCCTTGAGACCCGGGTACCGGATCAGCCGGGGTGAGCGGATCCCGTACCGGGCCAGAGCCCGCTCGGGGATGGCATCGGGAACGAGCACGCGCGCCGCCAGCCGTCCATTCGAATGATGCATCGCCGCGGCGAACTCGTAGTCGAACATGGTCACCTGGGGGATCCCGGCCAGACGCGCCACGAGGGGCTGGTCGGTGCTGCCGTGGGCCACGGCCAGATCGAACCGCTCGCCGCGCACCATCGCCGCGAGCTGCGCCGACCGCGACGTCATCGCCCGCGCCTTGCCCAGCAGGCCACCCCCGCCGTGCGCCCCCATCGGCCGGTGCGGAATGCCGTACCGGTCAAGCAGACCGATGGTCTGGGCGAAGTCGCGCGATGTCACCACCACCTCATGCCCGCGCTCCTCCATGCGGCGGATGAGCGGCCGGAAGATCAGCACATGCGGTGAGTTGGTGCAGTCGACCCAGACCCGCATGGGGGCCCCTTCCGTCGCCCTAGATGCGCTCGACGGCGCGGCCGACGGCCGCGACGACCTCGTCCACCTGCTCCCGGGTGAGGTTCGGGTGCATCGGCAGCGCGAGCCCGGTACGGGCCCACTCCTCGGCCACGGGGAGGTCGCCCGCCGCGTAGCCCAGCCCCGCGAACACCGGCTGCATGTGCATGGGGGTGCCGTAGTACACGACGGCACCGATGCCGTCCTGCTGGAGCAGGTCGCGCAGGCGGTCGCGCTCCGGATGCCGCACCACGTAGAGGTGGTAGATGTGGCGCACGCCGTCCCGCTCCTCCGGCAGCGTCACGTACTGGCCGAGCCCGGCGTCGCGATACCACTCGGCCACCTGCCGGCGGCGGTCGTTCCACCCGTCCACGTGCGGCAGGAACAGGTTCACGGCCGCCGCCTGGATCTCGTCAAGGCGCGAGTTGTAGCCGACCTCGGTGAAGGTCTGCTTGTCCTCCGAGCCGTGGAACCGCAGGCGGCGCACGGTCGCCGCGAGGTCGCTGTCGCCGCACACGACCATCCCGCCGTCACCGATGCCCGGGAAGTTCTTGGTCGGGAAGAACGAGATCGTGGCGATGTCGCCCATGGTGCCCACGGCCCACTCGCCGTCCGCCGACCCGAAGGCCTGCGCCGCATCCTCGACGACGGACAGGCCGTTCTCGGCCGCGGTGGTGAGGATCGACGTCATGGGAGCGGCGTGGCCGAAGATGTGCACGGGGATGATCGCCTTGGTGCGCTCGGTGATCCTCTCCTCGATGAGGTCCGGGTTGAGGCACGCCCCGACGGGCTCCACGTCCACGAACACCGGGGTCGCGCCATGCCGCGCAATCGCCTCGGCCGTGGCGTAGAAGGTGTACGGAGTGGTGATGACCTCATCGCCGGGCCCCACGCCCAGCGCCTGGAGGGCGATGACCAGCGCATCGGTCCCGTTCGCCACGCCCACGCACGGGCGGTTCCCCAGGCGCACCGACACGGCCTCCTCGATGGCGCGCACGCGTGGACCCAGGATGAAGGTCCCGGTGTCGAGGATGTCGGCAAGCGCTGCGTCGAGCGCACCTCGCAGGGGCGCGTACTGCGCCCGGATGTCCATCAGCGGGATAGTCACGGCGCGCGACGTTATCAACGCAGGCGGGCGGTGGAACCCCGTCCGGGGCCACCGGGGACGTCGGTCACCGGCGGGCCGGTCGCGGGAATGCGCACCGTCACGATGGTGCCGAATCCCTCCCGCGAGGTGATCGACGCCGATCCGTCGAGGCGGTCGGCGATGTGCTTGACGATCGACAGGCCCAGGCCGGTGCCGCCGAGGCGCCGCGACCGCGAGGGGTCGGCCCGGTAGAAGCGCTCGAACACGTGGGGTACATCCTTCTCGGGAATGCCCAGGCCATCATCCTGCACCTCCACCTCGATCTCGCGGCCGACCCGGCGGACCCGGATGACGGCGGTGGCGCCCGCGCCGGCGTACCGCACCGCGTTCTGGGCCAGGTTGCCCACCACCGTGTGCGCCATGCGCTCGGTGAGGCCCGTCCACATCCCGTCGCCGGCCTCCGCGTCCAGACGCACGCCCTGCTCACCCGCCTCGCCCGACAACTCCGCGGCGACGGCACGGGCGATGGTGCCCATGTCGCTGCGCTCGCCCGCCGGATCCCCCTGGGCGGCCTCCAACTCGGACAGGAACAGGATGTCGTCGATGAGGGCCTCGAGCCGCTCCGTCTCGAACCGGCAACGGCCCACGAAGTCGGCCCGCGTGCCGGGCGGCATGTCGGGATCCTCAAGCGCCTCGAGCATGCCGCGCAGCCCGGTGAGTGGCGTCCGCAACTCATGTGAGACGTTGGCCACGAACTGCGCGCGGAGGTCCTGGTACGCCACCGCCTCCGTCGCGTCCTGCAGGGTCAGCACGGCCGCGCGCCCGTCCCCGATCGCGAACGGCACCACCTGGACGCGGAAGGTGCGACGGCCCTCCACGAAGAGCTTGAGGTCGAAATCGTCGCCGCTTCCGGTCGCGAGGGCGTCGCGTACCCGCGCGGACAGCATGTGGTCGCCGAAGGCCTCGAGCACGCCGACGCCGGTGCGGAGAAAGGGAAACGCGGCCAGCGCCGCCGGGTTCAGGCGCTCGACCTCGGCGCCCCCGCCCAGGAGCACCGCGGTCATGGGAAGCGCATCGAATGCCGCCGCGAGCACCCCGTCGCCGGGCGGTGCCACCGGCGCCACCGGGGGATGGGGTGCCTCCCCTTCCCGCGCCCGGCGCACGGCGACGAGGGCCAGCGCGGCGACGATGACGGCAAGCACGGCGATCACCCACGCCAGGGCACTCACACCACGGCCCGCCGGTGGCGGTGACGGATGAACAGCCACACGATGCCCGCCCCGATGAGGACGACGACCGCGTAATCGAACCAGTGCAACTGCTTCTGCAGCGTCTCCCAGTTGTCGCCCACGGCGAGGCCCGCGTACGCGAGCAGCAGGACCCACGGGATGCACCCGATCAGGGTGAGCAGCGTGAATCGCCAGAACGGCATGCGCGCGATGCCCGCCGGCAGCGAGATGAACGTGCGGATGATCGGCAGGCACCGCGAGATCAGCACCGCCCATGCCCCATACCGCGCGAACCACCGGTCCGCGGCGTCAAGGCGCGCAGGCGTGATGTGCAGCCAGTGCCAGCGCAGAGCCCACTCCCGCCCCTTCGTCATCCCGACCCACCAGGCGATCCATGACCCGATCACGTTTCCGGCCACGCCGGCCGCGACCACCGCGATGAAGGACACCTTCCCCTGGCCCGCGAGGAACCCGCCGAACACCATGATCGCCTCGCTCGGCACGGGAATGCATGCGCTCTCGAGGATCATCAGGACGAACACCGCCCACACGCCGTGCGCGCCGACGGTCTCGGTGGCGAAGTTGACAATGGGGCCGGTGATGTCGGGCACGGCTCAGCGCCCCCGGCGACGGCCGGGGATCACGGCGGCGAAGGCACTCACCTACGCCGGAATCGCGTCGATCTCGGCGTGCAGGGCCCGCATCTCGGAGACGAGGCGGTCCACCTCGCCCTCCAGGCCGTCCATTCCCTCGTGCTGCCGGTAGACGGTGTGGCCCAACTCCTCCGCCGCGGCATTCAGCTTCCGCTGCAGCATCAGCTTCTCGCCCTTGTCACGCGCCTCCTTGGCGCCCTTCTGGGCAGCGTCCGCCGTCTTTGCGGCCAGTTCCTTCGCCTTGTCTGCGAAGCCCATCGTCGGCTCCTCGCTCAGGCCCGATCCGCGCGCCACGTCCCCCAAGCGATGAACGTGGCGGCGATCGAGACGATCAATGACACGATGATGCCCCACGACTGGTCATGGATGTCCATCAGGGCGATCAGCGTGTAGATGAGTGTGACCGATGTCAGGTACGCGGCCACACCGGTGCCGGGCAGGCGCGGGACCTCGTAGTCGAACGCATCGGCCAGTGAGACCAGCCCCGCGATCAGCGCGGCAAGGAAGGCCAGCCACACCGAATCGGCATCCCACGCGCGTGCCCCCCCGGCGCCCCATTCGAAGAACAGGCTGATGATGAAGACGCCGTTCAGGATCGCCACGGCGATGAGCCGCTCACGGCGCTCGAGTGACGAGAAGTAGTTCACGGACGTGCCTTTCTAGCCGCGTCGGTCAGTGATCCAGGCGAGCCCGGCAAACAGCACCGCAGCCGCCGAGAGGCCAAGGGCGGTCCACGCCCCGTATCGGAGGTGGTCATCCGCGAGCAGGAAGAGCGCGGTATAGAACAAGCCGATCGGCATCAGGAACGTGCTGATCCCCGGCACCGGCAGGGAGCCGAGTCCGTCGGGACTGACGGCGTCGACGAGCAGCAGGACCGAGGCCACGGCCACGATGACCAACGGCAGCCACGCGGAATCGATCAGGCCCGCGCCCGTGAGCGCCACATCCACCCCGTCGGGTCTGAACCATGGGAGGAACAGCGCACCGCACCACAGGCCGCCGAGCACGGCGCCCAGACTCTCCAAACGCTCAAGTGCGCCGAACCGGGACACGACGACGAGTCTACGTGCACACCCGGCGCGGCCGGGTGGGTGTTACCGCGTGTCCTGCCGGTACAGGGAATACGCGAGGACCAGGCCGACGACCGAGAAGACCAGGGCCAGCCACACGCCGTACGCGATGCCGTCGATCGCCAGGATGAACACCACGGAGTAGAAGACGAGCAGCGTCATGAGGTAGGTGGCCACCGCGCTCGGCGCGATGCGGCGCAGCGGGATCTCCATCCCCAGGGCGTCCGCGGCCATGATCCCGCCCGCGGCGAGCGCGATCAGCACCACCAGCCACCACGAGCCCAGGTCGGCGCCCGATCCCGAGAGGACGCCGAACGTCTGCCACTTGAGGAACAGGGAGATGATGAACAGCAGCATGCAGGCCGCTGCCGCCAACTCCTTCTTCTCACGTGAAATGCCCTGGAGATCCACCGGTGCTCCTCGTACGGATTCGGACGGGTGGGCTTTCGACACCACCCTCGGTGGTCCCTTCCTGCGCGATGGCGAAGGGGGCGTAGTGCCCGGGGACCACGGTGGCCGGGGCCCGGGCCCGGATCATGCGCCACGTCGCGAGGTGCTCGTCGCGGTCCGCGAGTCCGTCCGGCGGGGCCGTGTTACGGAACCATGCCGGATCGGGCCCCAGGGTGTCACCGACCGCCATCACGCGGGATTCGTCGCACTCGGCCACCACCACGACGTGACCGGGGGAGTGCCCCGGGGCATGGAACCATGTGAGCCCGGGGCGCACCTCGCCCTGAGCGCCCTCCACCACCACCAGCGGCGCGTCATCGAGGATCCCCCGCTGGCGCCGGGCGTGGGGCGTATCGAGCTCCGCGCGGTGCACCCACACCTCGGTGACGCCCGGCAGCTGCGGCAGGGCGCTCAGGTGGTCGGAGTGCAGGTGGGTCATCACGACCGTGCGCACGTCACCCGGTGCGATGCCGCGGCGGCGCAGCGCCCCATCGAGCATGTCCCCCTGGGTCTGGTAGCCGGGGTCGATGATGACCGGCTCGGGCCCGGTGAGCAGCACGGTGTTGGGCCAGGCGATCATCCCCGGCACCGCCCCGTCCAGCCGGCGGTAGGCCGCGAAGGTTCCCTCAGGCGTTGATGCCCGGGTCTCGACCACCTCGCCCCCGAGCAGGCCGACGACGATGCGGTGCGCCGGCACCAGGACCTCCCACCTCCACGGACCCTCCACCGGCTACTCGGCCCGGGGGGCGTCGCGGCCCGGCTCGGGCCGGGCGTAGCACGGAGCCTCGAGGAACGCGCCGACCGGGTCGGGCGAGCGATACCGGAAGCGCGCTGCGCGTACGCGCACCGCCTGTCGCAGCGGTGCGGCCAACGGGGAGGCGACGAGGGCGATGAGCCCGGCGCCGATGGCCACGCCGCGGCGGCGGACGGACACGGCGCTACTTCAGCGAGGCGAGGAACTCATCGACCGGGATGGCGGTGAGCGTCTGGAAGTGGGCGGTGCCGCGGGCCGCGAGCTCGATCGACACCCGCGCGATCGTCTTCTCATCGGGCGCGTCCACGATGTTGACGAAGTCGTAGGGCCCCAGGACCGCCCACTGCTGGACGACCTTGGCGCCCATCTGCTCGATCTCCTGGTTCACTTCCTTCAGCCTCTGCGGGTTGGCCTTGATGGTGCCGGCGCCGTGAGGGCTGAGCGTGCTGAGCAGGATGTAGGTCGGCACCCGTCCTCCTTGGGTTCTGGGCGATCGCGTCTGAGCGTACCAGCGTGTGATTAGGATGATTGCATGGCGACCGGGGCCCCACTCCGCGGAGACCGCGGGACGATCCCGGCGATCGTCTGCCTCGCGTCCCTCGCCGTCGCCATCAGCGTCTTCCTGCCGTGGTACACGGCCGACGTGGCGCCGCCCTTCGCGCCCGAGGCCAGTTCGGGCTGGGACGCCAGCACCCTCGCGCGCATCGCCTTCGCCATGGCGGTCATCACCGTCATCGCATCGGGACTCACCTGGCTCGACCTCCGCGGTGTCCTGCCGCTCGATGCCGGACTCGTGCGGGCCTTCGCGTGGACCTGCCTCGGACTGGCGCTCGCCGCGACCGCATGCATCGCGTGGCTGCTCGTACAGCCCCCGGGCCCCGCCGAGTTCCTGGCCCGGGATGTGGGGCTGTTCATCGCCCAGGCCGCGGCGATCGTCGCCCTCGTCGCGTCCATCGGCGCGGTGCGGCCGCGGGGCGGGTGATCGCCGGGGGCGCCGCCCCCGTGGGTTACGCCGCTCCGGCCCGTGGTCGCATGACCAGAGCGTCGCTCTCGACGACGACCACGACGTCGTCCCCCGGCGTGATGGCACCGGTGAGCAACTCGAGGGCCAGCGGGTCCTGCACCCGCTTCTGGATGACGCGCTTGAGCGGCCGTGCCCCGTAGGCCGGGTCGTACCCTTCGTCGGCGAGGCGCTCCCGGGCCTCGGGCGAGAGGGTCAGGCGGATGTCCTGCTCCCCGAGCCGCTGGGCCAGGCGGGCCATCTGCAGGTCCACCACGCGGTCGATGTCCGACCGCTCCAGCCGGTCCAGGCCGTGCTCGACGAGCACGCCCAGGCCGGTGTCGGTGCGCAGGATGCCGGGGGTCTCGGCGACGACGGCGAAGTCGAACCGCGGCAGGCCGAAGTGCCGCCGGTCGTAGGCGAAGACCTC
>SXQZ01000011.1 GCA_005792725.1 Actinomycetota bacterium | reverse complement strand
GCGAGACGCCGTCCACGGCGCGAACGCCGCCCTTGAACTCCCGGGCAAGGTCGCGCGTCTCGACGGCAGGTGGACTCACCGGGGCCACCCTACCCGCGCCGGGCCGGTGGCTCCGCAGGGTCCCGGGTGCCGGTCAGGGAGGGGGCAGCCGGCGGGTGGGGGGCCACACCGGCGCGCGGTTGTGGCAGGGGTAGGATTCCGGGCATGGCGAAGGCGGAGGATCAGGCGGCGCGGCTCGCGCGGCTCGCGCGGGAGGTCCGCGAGCGCGCGGAGGCACACGACCTCGCGGCCGATGGCGCCGGGGCCAGCGATGCGCACCACCACCCGGCCGAGGCCGCGACCGACGCCGATGCCCGGGAGCGCGAACTGCAGGCCCACCTCCGCCTGCGCGAGGAGGAGGAGCGGCTGCTCCGGCTGGCCGAGGCGGCCGGGCGCGGTGAGTACGGCGTGTGCGTTGACTGCGGCGATGCGATCCCGGACGCGCGTCTCCAGATCGTGCCCGATGCCGAGCGGTGCGTGGCCTGCCAGGAAGCCGCATCCCGCGGCCACCGGCGCTAGACGGATTCCGTGGTGATTGGGCGCGCCAGGCGCCACAGCGCGGCGACGCCGACGGCCCAGACCAGGCCTGCCACCGCCACGTGCAGCACCACGATCGTCCACGGCAGGTGCAGGTACCACTGCACCTCGCCGATGGTCACCTGTGCGGCGAACAGGGGGATGAAGCACAGGGCGGGCAGCAGGAACCCGGGGTCGGCGCGACGTGAGCGGCCCATGATCGCGACGACGATGCCCACGATGCCGAGCAGGATGACGGCCCGGACATGCCAGTACACGGCGGTGTCGAGGGTGCCGTACCGCGTGATGACATCGGGGTCACCGGAATGCGGACCCGATGCAGTGGTGAGCACGCCCGTGACCACGGTGGTGATGAGCGCCAGCGCTCCGAGCGCCGCGAGCCAGGCGGCGCCCGCCGCCCGGACCCGCCGGATTCCCCGCACGACGTCACCGGCGCCGAGGAAGGCGACCGTACCCGCCGCGAGGGCCACGAGCGACAGCGCGAAGTGCGCGGATACGAGCAGGGGGTGCAGGTCGAAGTACACCGTCACCGCGCCCAGCGGCACCTGCCCGACCGTCGCGACCGCGGCGACGACCGCCGCGATGCGCGGTGCCACCGCCGACGCGCGGGAGGCCACCACCACGATCGAGGTGATCAGGACGACGATCATCACCACGCCGGACAGGATCCGGTTCGTGTACTCGATCCACGCGTTGGCATCCATGGCGGGGATGACGCTGGTGTTCTCGCAGAGCGGCCAGTCCGTGCACCCGAGCCCCGAGCCGGTGAGCCGCACGATGCCCCCGCTCGGGATGATGAGCCACAGCAGGGCCATGGCGATGCCGGTGAGCCGGTGGACGCCCCGCGCGGAGGTCAGCGCGCGCCAACCCCGCCGGAAGCCGATCGTCGACGGGTCCGTGTCCGAATGGTGGGTCACATGGCGATCGTAGACGTGGCACCTGCCCGGGATACCGGGACGACCGTCCGTCCCCGCGACGACGAGCCTCCTCCTCGCGGGCTGGGGGCCGGCCTCGCCGTGGTCGCGCTCGCCCTCGGGTTCGCCGTGGTCTTCGGGGCGGGGCGCGAGTCGCCGGTGGAGACGGCCATCCGCGTGGTGCAGGCGCAGGCGCAACCCGCCCAGACCGGGGCCCCCCGGACGACGGCGTCAGGACGGCCGGAGGAGGTCGCCTTCGGCGTGCCCTTCCCCAACCTCCGGCCGCGGCTCGGGTGGGAGCCCGTGGGTCGGCGCCGCGACGTGGTGGATGCCCGGTCGGTGCGCACGCTGCAGTACGGACGCGCCGGACGGCGGCTGGCCTACTCGGTGGTTGACGGTGCCCCCCTGCCGGCCCCACCCGGGTCCGTGCGCGTGACCGCGCGCGGGCCGGCCGCCACCCAGTTCGACGCCGGCGGGCGCATCGCCGTGATGTCCGTACGGCGCGGGCACACCGTGGTCGCGTCCGGCGCGGGCGTTCCGCGCGCCGCCATCGTGAGGGCGGCGCGGGCCGGGTGAGCACCCCGTCCCGCGACCCGTCGGCCCCCGGTCCCGCGGAGGCCCTGCCCGGCGACGCCCTCGTCCTGAAGGCCGCCGAGGAGTCCCTGTCCGGGCGCCGCTCCGGGCTGCGCCGCTTCACGCCCTTCCTCGGCCCGGCGTTCATCGCCGCCGTTGCCTACATCGACCCGGGCAACTTCGCCACCAACATGGCGGGCGGGGCGGAGTACGGCTTCCTCCTGGTGTGGGTGATCGTTGCCGCCGTGCTCATGTCCATGGTGATCCAGTCCATGTCGGCGAAGCTCGGTATCGCCTCCGGGATGAACCTCGCGGAGGCGTGCCGCAGCCGCTACCGCCGTCCGGTGGTGCTGGGGCTCTGGGTGCAGGCGGAGCTCGTGGCCATGGCCACCGACGTGGCGGAGTTCGTCGGCGCCGCCCTGGGCCTCTACCTGCTGTTCGGCATCCCGTTGCTGCCGGCGGCCGCGATTGTCGCGGTGGCTTCGTACGCCATTCTCGCCATGCAGTCCCGGGGATTCCGGCGGCTCGAGGCCATCGTCGCGGCCTTCGTGGGCGTCATCGTCGTGGCATTCGCGGTACAGGTATTCTTGGCGAAGCCCTCGGGGGCGGACGTCGCATCCGGGCTCGTGCCGGGATTCGCGGGCACGGGCAGCGTTCTGCTGGCCGTGGGGATCCTCGGGGCCACCGTGATGCCGCACGTGATCTACCTGCACTCCGCGCTCACCCAGCGTCGCGTGCCGGTGGCCGACCCGGCCGCGAAGCGGCGCCTGTTCCGGTTCGAGATGGTGGACGTCGTGATCGCCATGACCATCGCGGGGCTGGTCAACCTCGCGATGCTGGTCATCGCGGCGTCGGTGTTCAACACGGCGGGCATGACCGGGGTGGGCGATGACCTCGCGCAGGTGCACGAGGCGCTCGGCAGCGTCCTCGGAAGCCACGCGGACGTGTTGTTCGGGATCGCGCTGCTCGCGTCGGGGCTGTCGTCATCCAGCATCGGCACGCTGGCCGGGCAGGTCGTGATGGACGGCTTCCTGCGCCGACGGGTACCGCTGTGGATCCGGCGGGCCGTTACGATGGCACCGGCGTTCATCATCATCGCCCTCGGCATCGATCCCGTGGTCAGCCTCGTCATCTCTCAGGTGATCCTCTCCTTCGGCATCCCGTTCGCCCTCATCCCCCTGCTTCAGGCAACGGCGGACCGCCGGGTCATGGGCACGCTGGTGAACCGCCGCTTCACGACGGCCATCGGGATCGCGATCGCCGTGGTCGTGATCGGGCTCAACTCGCTGCTCCTGGTGCTCACCTTCGGCGGCGGCTGATGCGGTGGGGCAGCGCGCTTCTGGTGCTGCTCGCATTCCTGTCCCTCGGGGCGGGACACGCCCTCGGAGCCGCCATCGTCAGCCCGCCCGCGGGGGCCGTGGTTGCAACCCCCCCGCCGCCGGTGCGGGTGGTGCTCGACGCCCCGGTGGAGCGCGCGCTGGTGCGCGTCCGGGTCGCCGGTCCGCGAGGCGCCTCATCAACGCAGGTGATCACGGGTCCGGATGCCCCGCAGTCGCTGGTCGTTCCGGTCCGCGAGGACGGCACCGGCACGTACCGGGTGGCCTGGTGGGGGATCACGATCGACGGGCACCCGTTTGCGGGGTCCACGTCCTTCGTGGTGGACCGCCCGCAGCCGGCCGCGGCCGCGCTCGCCCCGGATGGTCGCGATGGTGCCGGCCCGCTGTCGGTCATCGCACGGTTTCTCGTGCTGGTGGGTGTTCTGGGTACGGCCGGGATGGCCCTGACCCGGGAGTGGGTCATGGGTGGCGCGTGGCGCTCGGGCGGCATCGCGCCGCCCGGTGACGATGCACCCGACCGGGTGCGCACCGCGGCCGGTCGGGTGGCCGCCGGCCCGGTGCGTGTCTGGTGGGCCGTCTGGTGGGGGCTCGTCAGCGCCTGGGCGCTGGGACTGGCGATCGCGCTGCCGGTGCAGGCGGTGGCCCTCGGCGGGCAGTGGGCGGACCTGCTGGCCCGGGCCCGGTGGGGGAACACGTGGATCGTCCTCGTCGTCCTGATGGCCCTCGCGGCCGTCGCCGGGGTTGTCGCGCGCCGTGGCGACGGGGTCCCCGGTGCCTCCCGCCCACGGATGTACGCGGTGGCGCTGCCCGGGGTGGTCGGCGCGGTGGCGCTGGCGGGATCGGGGCATGCGCTCAGCAACGCCGATCGCGCGGTCTCGATGCTGACGGACGTCGTTCACGGCTGGGCCACCGCGGCCTGGCTCGGGGGGCTCGTCATGCTGCTCGTGCTGGCGCTGCCGCTGGTCCGCGCCATGCCTGACCCCGACCGGGTGCGGTTCGGCGCCGCGGTGATCGTGCGGTTCTCGTCCCTCGCCGTGGTCGCGGTCGTGGTCCTCGTGGTGACCGGGGTGTACCGCGCCCTCGCCGAGTTGCCCTCCCTGTCGGCGCTATGGAGCACCGACTACGGGATCGTGCTGCTCGCCAAGATCGCGATCTTCGGTGTGATGCTTGTGGTGGCCGCGGGGAACCGGCTCGTGCTGCACCCCCGCCTGGAGCGCGCGGCGCTCGGCATCGTGGCGACCGGCGCGACGGATGGCCTCACCGCCCTCCGGGCCTCTGTGCGGGCCGAGGTGGCGTTGGGCGCCGTGGTGATGGCGGCGGTCGCCGTGCTGGCGGGGATCGTCCCCCCGACCTGAGGGGCATCATCCGGCCAATGGCAGACGATCCGCCCCGATCACGCGTGTATGAGGTGGACGATGTGGTCACGGCCTTGGAGCGCGTGATCGCGGATGGCACCCGGGCGGTGCACCTGAGGGGCGAGGTCGTCAACCTGCGCAGCGGACGCGACGGCCGGATGCTGTGGTTCCGGCTTGAGGACCCCCGCGAGGGCCATGACGCCCGGGTGGACTGCTTCGCCTTCGCCACGGATGTCGCCGACGGGCACGCCCTCGCCGATGGGTCGGTGATCGAGGCCATCGCCCGGCCCGAGTTCACCCGGCGGGACGGGCGGCTGATCATCCGCCTGCGGCGCATCGAGCCCGCGGGCGAGGGGGAGATCCTCCGGATGATCGAGGAGCGCCGCCGCCGCCTCGCCGCCGAGGGCCTCTTCGACACCGCTCTCAAGCGCCCGCTGCCCTTCGTCCCGCGCGCCGTGGGGATGGTGACGGCCGCCGGGGGGGCGGCCCGTGCGGACGTGCTGCGTCGTATCGCGGACCGCTTCGCGGTGCCGGTGGTCATCATGCACGCCGCCATGCAGGGCCCGGCCTGTGCGCAGGAGGTGTGCCGCGCGATTGCGGCCCTCGATGCCGATCCACGCGTGGACGTCATCCTCGTGGTGAGGGGAGGGGGCGCGCTGCAGGACCTCCTGCCGTTCAGCGACGAGGATGTCGTGAGAGGCATCCGGGCCTCAGGCACGCCGGTGGTCGCCGGCATCGGCCACCAGCCGGATGTGACCCTGGCCTGCCTCGCGGCCGACGCGCACGCGGCCACCCCCACCGCCGCTGCCGATCTGGTGGTTCCCGAGCGTGCCGTGCTGCAGGAGGACCTGTCGGCCCTGCGCCGGCGATTGGGGTTCGGGGTTCTGCGTACGGTGGCGCGCGCGCAGCGCGAGGTCGCCCTCATCGCCGCGCGCCCCGGGCGGGTGCGGCCCCACGATGCCGT
>SXQZ01000116.1 GCA_005792725.1 Actinomycetota bacterium | reverse complement strand
GGTGCGGGTTGTCGCGGCGAGCGATGGGTCGCGCCGGGTCGCCGTGCGTGTACGGGTACCCATGCTGCTGCCATTCGTGCCCACGCCCCGGATCTCGGCGGAGGCGGAGGTGGCGGACTGATGGGTGCCCGTGCCCGGCCGTGGCGGAGGTGGCGGAGTGATGGGGGCCCGGATCCCGGCCGTGGCGGAGGGATGGGTGCCCGGGGCCCGGCCGGGGCGGAGGCCGGCGGAGGGATGGGTGGGCCGCCGGCCCGGGAGGCGGGGCAGGCCTCATTGGAGGTGCTGGCGCTTCTGCCCTTGTTCGTGGGCGTCGCGCTCATCGCGATGCAGGTAGCCGGCATGCTGGCATCCGAGGGGGTGGCCCAGGACAATGCCCGCGCCCGTGCGATGGCGGCAACGGGCACGCCCGGCTCCGTGGTGACCGTGACGGGCACGGCACCGTGGCCCGTGCCCGGCGCGTTGGGCATGGGTCCGGGTCGGGCGCGGATTCGCGTGGCGGTCCGCCTGCCGTGAACCGCGTATGGGCGCGCGCACGGGATGGGCGCGGGCAGGCGATGCCGCTGGTTCTGGCCGTCGCGGCCGTCGCCCTCGCCGCGGTTCTGGGCCTTGCCGCGGTGGGCGGGATGAGGGTGGCCACCGGCGCCGCGCGACTGGCGGCCGACCTCGCGGCGCTGTCGGCCGGGCGTGCGCTTCTGGACGCCATTCCCGACGCACTCACGGATCCCTGGGGGTTGCGTCATCACCTTCGGCGCGCGGCCGCGGCGGCGGCCGCAGCATCGGCGCACGGCTCGGGGGTGGCGGTCGCCACGGTGCGGCTGGTCGGTGATGATCGCCTGCCGATGCAGGTCGAGGTGCGCGTTGAGCGCTCCGGGCCGCTCGGTGTGCGCGTGTCGGCCACCGCGCGGGCCGGGATCGCCGCGACGGCCACGGCGGCCGACGGGCCGGTGGGGTGGGCACGCGGCGGCGGGTACTCGGGCCCTGTCGTGTACCGGGATGGCAAGCCGATGTGCCCGGCGGTGGCGGCGGCCTTCGACCTGATGGACCGCGCGATCCGGAGCGCGGGGATGGATCTGGTGGTGGTGAGCGCCTTCCGCTCGGACGCCGAGCAGGCCGTGCTGTTTGCGCGGCATCCCGACCCCCGGTGGGTCGCACCCCCCGGGCGCAGCCGCCACCGCGACTCGACTGAACTGGATCTGGTGGTGGGCGGCGGGATCCACGGGTGGCTCACCCGCCACGCGGGTGCGTTCGGGTTCGTGCAGCGGTACTCATGGGAGCCCTGGCACTGGGGATTCATTCCGGGGTGCGGGGGCGACGGCCGTCACGGGACGGCCCGGGTCGCCGCGACCGGGCTGCCGCCGTGGGTGCCCGGGCGCTACCGGGACCTGATCGTCCGGGCGTCCCGGGCCGCCGGGATCACTCCGGCCCTGCTCGCGGCGGTCATCTCGGTCGGGTCCGGGTTCAACCCGCGGGCGCTCAGCCGGGCGGGCGCCCAGGGCATCGCGCAGTTCACGCCGGGCGACGCCCGCGCGCTGGGCGTGGCCGATCCGTTCGACCCCGGGCAGGCGATCCCGGGCGCGGCGCGCCTGGTCGCCCGGGGTATCCGCGAGTTCGGCTCCGTCCCGCTGGCCCTCGCGGCCTACGACGCCGGGGCCGCGGCCGTGCGGCGGTACGGGGGAATCCCGCCGCACCCGGGGACCCGTGCCTATGTGGCGAGGGTGCTGGCCCTGGCCGGACAGGGCCATGCGCTCACGGGTGGCGGTGCGGCCGTGGTACTCGTGCGCGCCGGCCGCCTGCTCGCGTGACGCCCCCCGGCACCGCCGTCCGGGGTGCCGGGGTCCGGGCCGCCGACCGGCCGGGTAGGTTTCCCCCATGCGGTTGGGCCTGCGGCATCCGTTGGTGCTGATGGCGGCCTCCGGGGCACTGGTGACCGGGGTGGTCGCCGGTGCCGTGGCGCAGGAGGGGGTACCGCCGACCGTGACGACCCCGGGGACGCCGACCGGCACGACGCCCGCGACGCCACCGGTGACGACCCCGCCCGCGGCGGTGGATCTCACCATCGAGGCGAATGGGGACTTCCTCATCCACAAGCCGGTCTGGATGGCCGCGGCATCGTTCACCGGTGGGCGGGGCTACGACTTCGCACCGATGTTCCGCCAGATCAAGCCGTACGTGCAGGGCGCCGACCTCGCGTTCTGCCACATGGAGACCCCGATGACCCCTCGCGCCCCGAGCGGGTACCCGGTGTTCAACGCCCCGCCCGCCCTCGCGCGCGCGATCCGGTCAACGGGCTGGGACGCATGCTCGACCGCGTCGAACCACACCCTCGATCAGGGCCAGTACGGCGTGGACGCGACGATCGCCGCGCTGCGGGGGGAGGGAATCGCCCATGCGGGATCGGCGTCCTCCGCCTCCGGTGCCCGGCGCGTCACCATGCTGGAGGCCAAGGGCATGAAGGTGGCGTTCCTCGCCTACACGCAGTTGAGCAATGGCCAGACGCTGCCCCACCCGTGGTCCATGCGCTGGGCATCGGCGGGGGCGATCATCGCCGATGCCCGCCGCGCGCGGCGGGCGGGCGCGGACGTGGTGATCGTCAATGTGCATTGGGGCGATGAGTATGACCACGCGCCCAATGCCGGGCAGCGGGCCCTCGCCGATGCGCTGGTCCGTTCGCGCGTGGTGACCGCCGTGGTGGGGCAGCACGTGCATGTGGTGCAGCCCATCCAGCGCGTCCGCGGGGTGCCGGTGGTGTTCGGCGAGGGGAACCTCGTGTCGAATCAGGGGGCGTTCGCGGGGTTGACGCCGGGGTCGCAGGACGGCTACCTCGCCCTGCTGCGCATCCGCATCGGCGCCGATGGCCGCGACCGCCTCCGCCGGGTCGACTACGTGCCCGTGTACGTGCGCCACCCCGACTACACCGTGGTGCCCGTCGGCATCGCCCTGAGGCGCGGCGAGGGGTTGGCGGCGGAATACCGGGCGTCGTGGGGGCGTACCGTCGGCGTGGTTGGCCACGGGACCATGCACGGGCCCTGGGACCGCGCCGCGCCGTGACCGGCGCCCGCCCGGGCGTACCTATACTCGGTGGCATGGGCAAGGAGGCGCTTCGCGACCAGTTGGCCGCGCTCCCCGACGCTCCCGGTGTGTACCTGTTCCGTGACGTCGACGACCGCGTGATGTACGTCGGTAAGGCGAAGTCCCTGCGCGCGCGTGTGTTCTCCTACTTCGAGGCACCGGTGCGCGGACCGGACGGGCAGGCGGGTTCCCCGCCCGGTCCCCGGCCGGGGCTGCACCCGCGCACCGCCGAGATGGTGTCGCGGACCGTGCGCGCGGAAGCACTCGTCGTGAACAGCGAGCAGGAGGCCCTGATCCTCGAGGGCAACCTCATCACGACGCATCGCCCGCCGTTCAACGTGAGTCTGCGGGACGACAAGAGCTACCCGTACATCGGCATCAGCATGGAGGAGACGTACCCGCGCGTCTATCTCACGCGCGAGCGCCACCGCCGTGACCGGGTGTACTTCGGCCCCTTCACCAGCGCCTCGAAGGTGCGCGAGACACTGTCGTTCATCGGAAAGGTCTTCCCGAGCCGCCCCTGCGAGGGCACCGACCCCGGGCGGCCGTCGGGGATTCCCTGCCTCGACTACCACATCCGGCGCTGCCTGGCGCCATGCGTCGACTACATCAGCGCCGCGGACTACCGGAACCTCATCGACCAGATCGTCGCCTTCCTGTCAGGCCGTTATCGGGGCCTGGAGGAGGAGCTCGAGCAGCAGATGCGGGCCGCCGCCGCCGCGCAGCGGTTTGAGGACGCCGCGCTGGTGCGCAACCGCCTGGCGGCCGTCCGGCACCTGATGGAGACGCAGGTGGTGCGCAGCGGGTCCGTGGGCTCGCTGGACGTGCTGGGAGTGGCCGTGGACGCCGACGGCGGGTCGGCGAACGTACAGGTGCTGCAGGTCCGCGATGGAGTGCTGGGCGACCGGCAATCGTTCTTCGTGGATGCCCCCGGCGCGTGTGATGAGGCGACGATCCTCGAGCAGTTCGCCATGGAGTACTACGCCCTGGGCATGGGCATCCCCCCGCTGATCGTGGTGCCGCGCGGCATGCCGGTCGATGGCCTCGAGGTGCTGCTCGCCGGGCGCCGGCAGGCCGGCGTCGAGGTACGGGCGGCCGAGCGCGGCGAGAAGCGGACGATGCAGGAGATGGCCGGGCGTAATGCGCGCCTCGCGCTCGATCAGGATCGCGCCCGCGTCGCGCGCACCCGGGAGCGCCGGGCCGCGGCCCTTGGGGACCTGCAGCGCGCCCTCGGCCTGGATGCGCCCCCGATGCGCATCGAGTGCTTTGACATCTCCAATCTCGGCGCCACCTACGCCGTGGCGTCGATGACCGTGATGAACCACGGCGCGCCGGCCCGCGCGCACTATCGCTCGTTCACCATGCACGACAACGGCGGCCCTGACGACGTTGCGCGCATGGAGGAGGCCATCGGCCGCCGTTTGGCCCGGCTCGCGGCCGGCGACGGCGACGCGAGCCTGGGCGCCACCCCATCGCTCGTGGTCATTGACGGCGGGAAGGGCCAACTCGGGGCGGGGCAGCGGGCCATGCGCGCCGCCGGGGTGGACGTGCCGATGGTCGGGCTGGCGAAGCGGCAGGAGGAGGTCTTTGTGCCCGGCCGCGCCGAGCCGCTGCGCCTGCCCATGGACTCGCCCGGGCTGAGGCTGCTGCAGCAGGTGCGCGACGAGGCGCACCGGTTCGCCCTGCGTCACCACCGCTCGCGCCGCGGCCGGGGCATGACCGCCAGCGCCATGGACTCCCTGCCCGGGATCGGCCCGGCCCGCCGGCGCGCCATACTGCGCGAGTTCGGGTCGCCGGAGCGCTTCCTGGCCGCGACCCGTCAGGAGATGGAGGCGGTGCCGGGGCTCCCGCCGAAGGTGGCCCGCGCGCTGTACGAGCACCTCAACAGGACGGGTGTCCCCGACCGGCTCGGGGCACCCGCGGGAGCGGGGACCGGGTGGACCTGACGATCATCACCGGGCTGTCCGGGGCGGGGAAGTCCGGCGCCATGGGTGCCTTCGAGGACGCCGACTTCTTCTGCGTTGACAACCTGCCGCCGCAGCTCCTGCCGTCCCTCGTCGCCCTGTTCACGCTGGAGGGCAGCACGGTCGAGCGGGCCGCGCTGGTGTTCGATGTGCGCGGCGGCGCGTGGTTCGACGATCTCGCGCGCGAACTCGACCGGATCGCCGCGATGCCCGGCATTCATCTGCGCATCCTGTTCCTCGAGGCATCGGACGACGTGCTGCTCGCGCGCTTCCGGGAGACCCGCCGCCGGCATCCGCTGGCCGACGGGGGGGAGGTGCTGCGGGGCATCGAACGGGAGCGCGCCCTGCTCGCCGCGACGCGCGAGCGTGCCGACGTAGTGGTGGACACCAGCGACATGAACCCCTGGGAGCTGCGCGAGGCCGTGACCCAGGTGATGAAGCCGGGCGACCGCCCCCGCATGCGCATCACCTTCTCGTCGTTCGGGTTCAAGCACGGGGTTCCCCGCGAGGCCGACCTCATGTTCGACGTCCGCTTCCTGCGCAACCCGCACTACGTCCCCGACCTGACCGCCCTGACGGGGGAGGACCCCGCCGTGGCCGGGTACGTTGCCGACGACCCCACCTACGGCGAGTTCATGCAGCGCCTGCAGGCGCTGCTCGACCACGTGCTGCCGCTGTACGAGGCCGAGGGGAAGCGCCACCTCGTGGTGGCGATCGGCTGCACCGGCGGTCGGCACCGCAGCGTCACGGTGGCCAACGCGCTCGCGGCCCGGTACGCGGACCACATGGCGGTGTCCGTGGCGCACCGTGACGCCGGGCGCCCGGCCGAGGGGCGCCCGGCGTGAACGTCCCGCACGTCGCGGCGCTCGGCGGCGGCACCGGCCTGTCGTCGCTGCTTCGTGGCCTCAAGGGGAGGGATCTCGCCATTTCGGCCGTGGTCAGCGTCGCCGACGATGGCGGGTCGTCCGGCCGCCTGCGCCGCGAGCTCGGCATGCTGCCCCCCGGCGACATCCGCAACGTTCTGGTGGCCCTGGCCGACGACGAGTCGCTCATGGGGCGGCTTTTCCAGCACCGCTTCGCCGACGGCGACCTGTCGGGCCATCCGTTCGGCAACCTCATCCTCGCGGCCCTGACCGCGGTGACGGGGTCCTTCGACGAGGCGGTGCGCGAGGCCTCGCGCGGGCGGAAGGTGAACGGCCGCGTGATCCCGGGCACGCTCGAGCACGTGCGCCTGTGGGCCGAGCGCGCGGACGGCTCCGAGGCGTGCGGCGAGACCCTCATCGCGTCGGGTGCCGGGGCCTGCCGGCGGGTCTGGCTCGACCCCGAGCCCGCGGCGCACCCCGATGCCCTCGCGGCCATCTCCGATGCCGACCTCGTCCTGCTCGGTCCCGGGTCGCTGTTCACCAGTGTCCTCCCCCATCTGGCGGTGGCCGGCATCGCCGATGCGGTGTGCGACGCCCAGGGCCTGCGCGTCTACATCTGCAACATCATGACCCAGCCCGGGGAGACCGATCGCATGGATGCCGTCACCCACCTGGACCGGGTGCTCGAGATGGCGCCCGCCGGGGTGGACGTGGTCGTGGTGCACTCGGGCGCCATCGAGCCGGCGGCCATGGCGCACTACTCGGCGCAGGGGCAGGAGCCCGTGCTGGTTGATCCCGCCGCGCTCGAATCACAGGGGGTGCGCGTGGTGGCCGCCGACCTCGCGGAGGACGACCGGGCCGTGCGCCACGCGCCGGAGGCCCTGGCCGACGTCCTCGAGCCGCTGGCCCGTGAGGGTGCCGGACGGCGGGCGGCGTCCGCATCCGCCTACCCCGCGTGATCATTAGCGGCGCGTAAACCGCCCGCTCGTAGCGACAAGAAATCGCTCGTGCATGCGTCCGTGAAGGGTATGTAGCACTTGTGACGAATAATCGCGCGCCCGTAGAGTGCCATCTGCACGACGGCATTTCCTGCGTGCAACCGCGAAACCCACCTCATCTCATCTTCGGGTTTGCGGGGATCCCTGTCCTATCCAAAGGAGCTCACATGGGTGCTCGCGCCAAGGCGATTTTTCCGCTTGCGCTTGTCATCGGAGTTCTGTCGTTCCTGTGGACTGAGTTCTCTCTGAACTTCACGTTCCACTGGGTCACCGTCGCCGGCACTGACCTGCCGGGCGCCGTCGGTGTGCCGCAGAACTTCCACTTCATTCTTCCCACGGCATTCATCTCGTGGGGTCTCTTCTTCGCCGCCGGTGGTGACAACGCCGCCTTCGGCAAGATCTTCCTTGCCTCCGTCTTCGGAACCGTCGCCGCTCTGGTGACCATTCCGCTGTCGTACAAGACGGCTGCTTTCCCCGACTTCTGGGGCATTGCCCTCTGGGTCGGCATCTTCGCCTTCGTCCTCGTGATGATTCTTGTCGCGGGTGACTGGTACTACGTGGCCGGTACCTTCCCGGCGTTCGCAGCCGTCTTCCTCTGGTGGGTTGCCACCGGCATGGACGGTTGGGCGCCCGCGGGTGCTGACGTCGACCTGGATGGTGCAGGCGCCGGTACGGCTACGGGTCTTGGTGCCTTCGGTGGTCTTATCTCGACCCCGTGGGCCTGGGTGTGGTTCGACACGTTGGTGACCTTGATCTGCGGTGTCATCCTTGGCATCGCGTCGGGCAGGCTCGCCGCGCTCCTCACCCCGAAGCCCAAGGAGGCCTAGGGACTGCTGGACATCGGTTGCTGTACCTCCGGGGGGCCGAAAGGCCCCCCGGAGTCGTTCTCCGCCCCATCACGCATCCAAGGAGGTCATCGGTGGGCACCGACGCACCCGGCGAGCGCCGGCAGGGATGGGTCGACTTCGCCGGCTTCCTCCTCGCGATCGCGGGCATGTTCCAGGTCATCTACGGCGCGGTCCTCCTGGACGATCCGGCGGAATCGCCGGTCGGCGGAATCCTGTACTGGAACGTCGAGTCCTGGGGCTGGGGGTTCCTGCTCGTGGGCGTCGCGCTGCTGGCGACCGCGTGGTTCGTCTTTCAGGGCAACCCCTTCGCCGAGATGTTCGCGATCTTCGCGGTCGTGGTCGGGATGTTCATCCAGGCCTCGACCTTCCGGTACGCCCCCGAATGGAGCCTCATCCTCATCGTCCTCGGGATGGTCGTGATCTACGGGCTCGTGGTGCACGGGGACATCCGCGCGACGGTGGACCGCATCTAGCGGCACCGCGGTTCGTGCACCGGGGGTCCGTTCGTCCCCCGGTGCGCCCGCGCGAGGTGGCCATGGCTCACCGGCGCCCGCGCAGCCGTTATGCTCGCGCCCGATTTCCGACAAGGAGAGGGCGATGGCGGTACGCGTGGGCATCAACGGGTTCGGCCGGATCGGCCGGAATGTCTTCCGTGCGGCGATGAGCCGCGCGCAGGGGGAGGTCGAGATCGTCGCCGTCAACGACCTGACGGACGCGAAGACCCTTGCCTACCTGCTGGCGTATGACTCGGTGTTCGGTCGCTATCCGGGCACGGTGGACCACGAGGGCGACGCGATCATCGTGGACGGCACGCCCATCCGGGTGCTGGCCGAGCGCGACCCGGGCGATCTTGCCTGGGGCGACATGGGCGTGGACGTCGTGGTGGAGAGCACGGGCTTCTTCACCGCACGCCCGGACGCCGCCAAGCACCTCGACGGCGGCGCGCGGAAGGTGATCATCTCGGCGCCGGCCAGTGGCCCCGACCTCACCATCGTGCTGGGCGTGAACGACGACCAGTACGACCCGGCGACGCACCACGTGGTCTCGAATGCCTCGTGCACCACCAACTGC
>SXQZ01000115.1 GCA_005792725.1 Actinomycetota bacterium | reverse complement strand
GCCGGCGTCGCTCGGCGCGCAGGTG
This sequence comes from Actinomycetota bacterium, assembly GCA_005792725.1. Lineage (GTDB taxonomy): Bacteria > Actinomycetota > Thermoleophilia > Miltoncostaeales > Miltoncostaeaceae > SYFI01. The sequence goes on along the minus strand of SXQZ01000115.1, from coordinate 15,276 downwards.
GCATTCCCCGACGAGCTGGTCGTGGACATCGCCGGCGACGGGTCGTTCGAGATGACCCTTCAGGAGCTCTCGACGGCGCAGACGTACGGCCTCCCGGTGAAGATCGTGATCCTCAACAACGGGTTCCTCGGCATGGTGCGCCAGTGGCAGGAGTTGTTCTGGGACAAGCGGTACTCCAACACGTCATTCGGCGAGTTCCAGCCCGACTTCGCGGCCCTCGCCGGCGCCTACGGCATCCCGGGCACCCGGGTGGAGGACCCCGCCGATCTGGACGACGCCCTGCGCGAGACGCTGTCCACCGATGGTCCCGCCCTCATCGACGTCCAGGTGAACCGCGACGCCAAGGTCTTCCCGATGGTCCCGCAGGGCAAGGGCCCCGGCGCGATGATGGTGACCGACCCCACGAAGTAGGCGCGGCACCACCCGGGGGGGGTGCACACCCCGGGTGGTGATCACCGCGCCGGCGCGGTGATCACCACCCGCAGGCGACCCCCACGGCAGACGCCCGCCCCAGAAAGTGGCGTTGAGTCGTGAGCGGGACCGGTGGGTACCGCTCACGGTTACGGCGTGGGCGTCGCGGCCTTTCGCGCCGCCGGCTTCCTGACCGCCGACCGCGTTGCGGCCGGTGCCTTCTTCCTCGGCGCCGGATCGTCATCCACAACGAACTTGTACGAGTAGTAGATGTCGCCCTCGTGGCCCAGCTTCATGCGCCGGAGGGTCGCAGCCACGCGGGTGCCCACCTCAACGGCGTCGGGGTCCACGCCCATCACGGGTGCCGGCAGGGTGACGCCCTCATCCATCATGATGTGGCCCACGACGTAGGGCTCCTGCCCCACGTACTCGCGCGGCGGGTAGTAGACCACCGTGTAGTTGGTGATCTCACCCGTGCCGGCCAGCTCCGACTCCGTGAGGGTGTCGCCGCCGCACTTGTAGCAGTGGCTGCGCTCCCACCAGGGTGAGAGCGCCTGGCACGTCTCACACTTCATGGCGAACAGGTGGAGCTTGGGCGGTCCGAGCCGTGAGAACTCGATGGCGGAGACGGTCATCGGCTAGCCCTCGCGCTGGTAGATGTGAATGGCCCCCACGGAGCCGGGGCCCCCGCGGCAGGCCGAGATACCGATCGCGGCATCCTTGCGCTGGGTGCCCTCGGGGGCGACGCCGCGCAGCTGCTCGATGACATCCACCGCCTGAGTGGCGCCCGTTGCCCCCAGCGGGTGCCCCTTGCACAGCAGGCCGCCCGACGGGTTGACGGCGACCTTTCCATCGAGCCACGTGGACCCGTCCTTGGCACCCTTCCACCCGTCGCCGCGCTTGGCGAAGCCCAGGCCCTCGATCCCGAGGGGCTCCTGAATGGCGAAGGAGTTGTAGATCTCCGCCACGTCGATGTCGCTGGCGGTGACGCCGGCCATCTCGTACGCCCGTGCCGCGGGGCCGGCGAACAGGTTGTAGCCGTCGTCGAGGGTGTCGGTGGCCTGATACCAGGTGCCCGAGGCCATGGAGGTGGCGGTGACGAAGACCTGGGGGCGGTTCGGCTGGCTCTCGAGGATCTCCGGGCGGCAGAGCACCAGCGCCGACGCGGCGTCGGTCATCGGGCAGACCTCGTACAGCTTGAGCGGGTCGGCGACCTTGGCGCTCTTCATGACCTCCTCGACCGTGCACTCGAAGCGCAGGTGGGCCGAGGGATTGCGGGCGCCGTAGTAGTGGTTCTTGACCGACGTGTGGGCGAGGTCCTCCTCCGTGACGCCGTAGGTCTGCATGTACTTGCGCGCGGTCAGCGCGGTGCCCGACGGGAACGTCAGCCCGGAGAAGTACTCCTCCTTGCTGTCGGCGGCCTGGGCGATGATCGAGGTGCCCTCGACGGTGGCGAGGTCGTTCATCTTCTCGCAGCCCAGCACCATGACGGTGTCGTAGAGGCCGGAGGCGATGGCCACGCAGCCCAGGTGCAGGGCCCACGCGCCCGTGCCGCAGGCGGCCTCCACACGCACCGCGCCGGCCGGCACCACGCCCAGGTGGTGGGCCACCATGAGGCCGGTGGAGTTCTCGTAGTTGAACCCCACCGAGCCAACGTTGCCCACGTAGAGCATCTGGATGTCCTGCGGGGACACCCCGGCGTCGTTCATGGCCTTGCGCCCGGCCTCGACGGCAAGGTCCTTGAGCGACTTCTCGTGCTGGATCTTGTGCGGGGTCTTGCCGATCCCCAGGACGCCGACCTTCATCCCCATCTCCCGTTCTCGCCTAATGAGGCTGCTGCTGGCGCCCCTCGGTCCAGCGATAGTAGGTGCCGACGGCGATCTCCTCGCCCGTGTCGATCATGCCCCGGGTGCCGATGGACTTCGGCTTGGTCGTGACCTCGATCGCCTGGGCGACGGCTTCGCCGCCGCCGTACGCCAGGGCCAGAAGGCTGCTGCCCTTGCGCGCGGCGTCGAGGCCCAGGCACAGGGCCAGGCCCACCGACGAGGCACCGACGTTGCCGATGTCGCCCACGAACTGCGTGGCCTCCATCTGCGTGGCCTGGGCACCGATCTTCGCGAGGCCCCGCAGTACCTGGGGGTGCGGCTGGCTGGGGCAGATGCTGGTGTACCGGCCCGTGGGGCGCTCGGTGGCGCCCTCCAGGCCCTTCGCCGCGGCCGCCGTGGCCTTGGCGTAGGCGTCGAAGAGCACCTCCAGACGGAAGCGCGGCTCGTCCTCGCGCCCGAGCGTCCAGACGTCGAACACCTCAACCGACTCGCGTGACTGCGGGCCGAGGGTCGCGATGCCCGTTGCCGCCGTCCCCGGCTCGATCACGAACGCCGCGGCCGCGCCGGCCGACAGCACATCGGCTACGCGGTCGCGGTAGGCCACGAGATGGTCGGTGGCCACCACGAGGGTGGGTCCGACATCGAGGGTCTGCGCGATACGGAAGGCGTCGAGCAGGCCCGTGGCGTTGGCGCCGAGGTCGATGTTCACGGCGCCGTCGTCCAGGCGGAGCGCCCGGCCGAGGCTCTGCGACATCTTGCGCAGGCCGAAGGGCGGGGCCTGGGTGGCCACGATGACCGCCCCGATGCCCCGCTCGCCCTTCAGCGCCTGACGCGCCGCCTCAAAGGCCATCGTGAGGGTGTCCTCGTCGAGGCCCGGAGTGGCCAGCGCGCGCGACCGGGGCCGCCCCGGTCGCCCGTAGAACCTCTGGATCTCACCGAGCGGAGCCCGGTACTGGGGTACGTAGGCCCCGTAGCTGGTGAGCACCGCCATGGGCTACCGCTTCACCTTCACGCCGGCGGCTTCGCGGTCCCAGGTGTCCGCCGTGATGCCCTCGTCGCGCAGCTTGACCTTCTGCACGCGCTCGGTCGGCGTCTTGGGAAGCGCGTCCATGAAGCGGATGTAGCGCGGCACCATGAAGTACGGCATGCGCTCCGCCAGGAACTCGGTGAGCTCGACCATGTCGGGCTTATCGCCGTCGGCGACACAGACGATCATGATCTCGTCCTCCGATGACGCACCCTCGCCGGCCTTCACGCCGATGGCGGCGGCCTCCTTGACGTTCGGGTGCTCGGACACCTGGCGCTCGACCTCCATGGAGGACACGTTCTCGCCGCGACGGCGGATGTAGTCCTTCACGCGGTCCATGAAGTAGATGTAACCGTTCTCGTCCATGCGGCCGAGGTCGCCGGTGTGCAGCTTCAGGTTCTTGAAGTCCTCGGCCGTCTTCTCCGGCATGCCGTAATAGGCGCGCATGACGATGTTCGGGATCTTCATGTCCACGACGATCTCGCCCGGGGTGTCAGCGGGGAGCGGGCGGTCGGTGCCCGGCTCGACCACGAACACCTCGTACCCGGGGTTGGCGACGCCGATGGAGCCCGGCACCGCGTCGCGGGTCGGGTCCATGTAGGTGGCCATGCCCGTCTCGGTGAGGCCGTATCCCTCGATGAACCGGACGCCGAAGCGGTCCTGAAACTCGTAGTAGATGTCCTTGGGCGTCGGCGCGGCGAACACCGTGTGCACCTTGTGCGCCGTGTCGAGGTCCGACGGCGGGATGTTCCAGATGAAGTACGACACCGCGCCGATGGAGTTGAAGATCGTGGCCTCGGCGTCGACGACCTGCTGCCAGAACCGGCTCGACGAGAAGCGCTCCACGTAGGCGATACGGCCGCCGGCCACGAGGGCCGGGTACCCCGAGAGCACCTGCGCGTTGCTGTGGAACAGCGGCAGACAGGAGAAGAACGTGTCGTCGGCGATCTCCTCGATGGCACGACCCGAGGTCTTCGACACGACCTCCATGAGGCCGCGGGCCGAGAAGTAGTCGGCGGCGTTCTGCTTGATGACGCCCTTCGAGCGGCCCGTGGTGCCCGAGGTGAACATGATGCGCGCATCATCCACCCACGAGTACTCGACGTCCGGCTCCGCGTCGGATGCGTCCATGAGGGCCTCGAGCGGCTCCCACGTGAGCGACGGGTCGGGACCCTCCTGCGCGCCGGTCTTCATCACGATGACGTGCTCGAGGAGAGGCAGTTCCTTCGCGATGAAATCGAGCCGGTCCAGGAAGACGTCCGAGATGATGAGCTTCCGGGCCTCGACCAGGTTGATGGTCCAGGAGAGGAAGTCACCCTTGTACGCCGTGTTGATGGACGACATCACGGCGCCGGCCTTGAGGATGCCGAACCAGACCGGAAGGAACTCCTCGCAGTTCGGCAGCATCACGCTGACCGACTCGCCCTTCGCAACGCCACGGGCCATCAGCGCGTTGGCGATGCGGTTCGACCGCGCGTTGATCTCGCCGTAGCTGACCCAGGGGTTATCCGCGAACTTGAGGTAGTCGCGGTCGGGGTGGGCCTCTGCCCGCTCCCGCAGGACCTTCGCGAGGACCCAGTTGGTGGGGTCCTCCTTCGCGTACCAATCGCTCCAGTCGGCCATTGCCGTTCTATCTCCTCGTGTGCTCTGCTCGGAATGCCGCGGTCAGGCCGCGGGGGTGAACCTGGGCATGGTGACGTCGTCCGTGACGTCGTCGAAGACGATGCGGACCTTCATACCGATCGTTACGTCCTCGGCGTCGAGGGAGGGGTAGCCCTCCTCATCCTTTACGAGGATCGTCATCATGCGCGGGCCCTCATCAAGGTCGATCAGCGCCACGATGTGCGGCGGGTCGCCCTTGTAGGCCTTGCTCGGCCCGATGAAGTGGGTTGAGTAGGTGTAGACGCTGCCGTTCCCGGATGCGTCCGTCCAGCTGGTCTCGCTCAGAGTGCCCGGCGCGTACTTGCGCGGGTACCAGAACGGCTTGCCGGCGTCGTCGCACGGCAGGATGAAGCGGTGCTCCTTGAGGGCCTCCCAGAACGTGGCGTCCTCGGGGCGCAGGTCGGGGAGCGGCTTGGTGTAGGCGGGCTTCTCGGACATTTCTCGGTGTCTCCTCGTTCTCGTCGTGAGCGTGTCTACGCCGCCGACGGCGGCTCGCTGGACAGCACCAGCGCGCTCGTGGCCGCGAGGATGCCGCCCGAGCCGTTCGTGATCGCGAGCTTGGCGTCGGGCACCTGGTGGTTGCCGCCGTTGTACTCGGTCCTCGCCGAGTCATCCGCCTCACCGCGCAACTGCAGGACCGCCTCGATGATGTGATGCATGGCGCCGAGGTGCGCCTGGCGGATGAGGCCGCCGTGGGTGTTCATCGGGAGCGTGCCCCCGAGCTTGGCATTGCCCTCGAGCACCCAGTCACCGGCCTCACCGACACCGCAGATGCCGAAGCCCTCCAGCGCGATGAGCGGGGTGAATGAGAACGAGTCGTAGATCTCGGCCACGTCGAGGTCTTGCGGCGTGATGCCCGCGACCTCCATGGCCCGGCGGCCGGCGCGGCCGAGGCCATCACGCACCGAGGCGACCGACTCGGCCTGGGAGATGTACTGGTGGGAGAAGCCCTCACCGACGCCGGTGATGTAGACCGGCTTCTTGCGCATGTTCTTGGCGCGCGCCTCGGTGGTGACGATGAAGGCCGCGGCCCCGTCCGTCACCAGCGAGCAGTCCATCACGTGGAACGGGGTGGCGATCCACCGGTCGTTCAGCACGTCCTCGATCGTCACGACGTTACGGAGCATGGCGTTCCACTTGAGGGCACCGTGCTCCGACTGGGTGGCGACCACGGCGGCCAGGGCCTCCTGCGGGACGTTGTGCTCGTACATGTAGCGCTGGGCCAGCAAGCCGTACCCACCGATGGTGGTCAGGCCGAACGGGGCCTCGTAGGCGCCATGGCTCATCTCGCGGGCCATGGCGATCATGCCCGAGGACGAGATGCCCGAGCGGGTGTTGTCACCGCGCACGCAGAGCACGACCTCGGCGAGGCCGGCGTCAATCGCCATCGCGGCCTGCACGGCCATGAGGGGGGCGGTGGCACCGCCGACGGCGACCGAGGCGAAGTAGCCCGGCGTCATGCCCATGTAGTCGGCGAGGGTCGTGGAGTGCATGAGCGTGGATTCCACGAACGAGAACGCGGTGACGATGCCGTCAACGTCCTTCAGCGCGAGTCCCGCGTCGTCAAGCGTCGTCCGGGTCACCTCGGCCAGCAGCTCGAAGGAGCCGCGGTCGCTGATGATGCCCTGCTCGGTCTCACCGACGCCGGCGATGCAGATGCCCTTGCCCAGCATCCGGCGTGCTTCCTTGACGTCGGGCGTTCCCTCGGCCATTCCGTGTCCTCCCAGAGGCGTCTTCGCGGTTCCGGGCGCGACGATGGCGGCCACCGAACCCGGAGGGATCGGAACCGCCTCGGCGACGACCGGAGCCTGGTCGCGCGGCCCCCTGTACGGACCGCCGTCTTACCGGCCCGGGAAGTTACCCGCCGCGCCGCCCGTTCGCCTCACAACGGTTGTTACGAAGTACGGCCGGGGTCAGGCGTCAGGGGCACCCGGCAGGGGCCGTCCCGCGCGCAATCCCGCGATGCCCTCGGCACACACGCCGTAGGGCAGCCACGGGCAGTTGCCGCAGAGGTCGGCGAGGTCGTCCGGGGCCACCGCGGTGCGTACCCGCGCGCGCAGGTCGGCCCACGTCATCTCATCCCCCGAGGCCACGCCCAGGACCCCGGCCACGCGGGCGTCCTGGCGTACGACGCCCTGGCCGTACCGAACGCACCCCCCCGCCGACAGCGACGGGCATGCGCGGCAGACCGCGTCCGCCCCCACCCGTACGCGCACCCGCACCCCCGGGTCATCGCGCAACCGTGCGACGATGCCCGCCAGCGACGCCACGAATCCCTCCGAGTACCCCATCCCCCGGAACCCGTGCACGCACAGCGCATGATGCGCAGAGATCTCCAGCGGTCGCTCCGGCACATCCGCAGCGTATCGGCAGGGGCCCGGACCCGCGCGCCCCGTGCCGTGCCGGCCCGGGGCGGTATTGCACGATCGCCGTTGCGGCATTGATCGGGCGCCCGGCGCCGCTACCATTGGGCCCCGGACCCCGAGACCGAGACCGGTGAGAAGGAGAGCCTGTGGCCGACGATCCGTATTACAACAAGGACACCGACACCTACCGCGTGATCCACAAGGGTCACGCGAGCGCGTCCGCCGTGACCAACGCCGCGGGCGTGACGGTCTTCTTCGACCCCGAAACCCACGACGTCCTGGGCTTCTCGATCGTGGAGTTCTCGGCCTACTACGAGGCCAACCTCACCCCCGAGGGCGAGTTCGAGGTGGTGCTCCCGGCCCGCATCCCGGGAAGCCTCGAGGAGGAGATGGACTTCGACGCGGAGTCCCTGACGAACAACGTGCGGATCGCCGAGATCTACTAGGCGATCCGCAGGGGGACGGAGACCACTCCGTCCCCCGCGACCCCAGGCGGCGGGGCACCACGCAGGCCCCACCCACCGTCCGCGGCCAGGCACCCACCCGCCGACGGCGGCGCCCCGGCGCCAGGTGCGCCACTCTCGCTGCCGGCGGCGGCGCCCCGGTGCCAGGCGCGCCACCATCGCCTCCGGCGCCCCGGTGCCCGTCCGTGCCGGTGCCCGCCGCGGCGCTGCCAGACACGTCACGATCGCCCCGGCCCCGCGTCGTCCGGCCGTGCCGGGGCCCGTCACGGCGTATCCGCCCAGCGGCGCCCTAAGGTGCGAGGAGGGCCGCCACACCCTCGAGAACCGGCGGGGACGCCCGCGGGATGACCAGCTTGGCGTAGCGGTCGTAGTGGGTGCGCGTGGTGCCGACGATGGCCACCGTCGTGCCGTGCCTCAGCGGCACCGAGGGCAGCATCGCCATCGGGTCGGTGCGCAGTTGGGTGTCGAGGACCAGGAACAGATCGCACCCCGCCGCCATGTCCCACGCCCGGATGATGGCGGCCTCCACCAAGGGCTCACCCCACAGGGTGCCGGTCGGACGCAGTGGATAGCCGCACCCCTCGCGCGTGCAGCGCGGCACGCCGTCGTCCGCCGCATCCCGCAGGGCCCGGACCTCCGACAGCGCATAGACGTCATTGCACCGCGTGCACCGGCACGAGAGAACGTTCGCATGCACCTCGATCAGGTCACCGTCCCCCGCCTTCCCGTGCAGGTGGTCCACCGCCTGGGTGATGATCACCGTGACGATTCCGGCCGCCTGGAGCCGCGCGAGGGCCACGTGCGACGGCGTGACCTCACGGGCAGCCGCCTCACTGGCCCGGGGCAGCCAGTTCTCCCAGAAGCGGGCCGGCTCGGTGAGCAGCACCTCGAGGCTCGCGAATTCGCCCCATGCGGTGCCCGCCGCCTTGGCCTCCGTGTCCTCGATCGCGCCCAGGCGCACGCCGGTCATCGCAACGCAGCGCTCCGACGCCACCAGCAGGTCCGCGAGGCGCCGGATGTCCTCCCCGAGGTCCTCCGCCATACGGGCAGCCTACGAGACGGAGACCGGGTCGCGCGGGTGCAGGGCCGCAAGGGCACGGATACCCACCGTGCCCACCCAGATCGCAGCGCACGCGCTCGTGATGGCGAGCACCAGGAGAGCGGTGGTGAGACCGACGACGTCCGCGATAACGCCCACGGCGAGCAGCGGGACGGAGAAGCCGCCCAGATAGCAAGCGACGTAGTAGGCCGACAGCAGCTTGCCGCGGTGCTCCACGGGGGCGATCTCGGTGCACAGGTCCACCCCCCCTTTCATCATGAGCCCGCAGGCAGCACCGGTGATGGACACACTCACCAGGAGCAGCGCCTCCGACGCGAGCGGTGCGGCAACCACGACCCCGAAGAACGAGATGCCGCCGACCACGAGGCCCACGAGGATCGCCCGCCGCGGCGCCAGGTTGGGCACGAGGGCCTGACTGATCGCCCCGCTCACCAGCACCAGGAAGCCGGATGCGCCGACCAGCGCGTAGTTGGTGACCCCCAGTTCCCGCACGGTGAACACCGGCACGAGCGAGAGCGATACGCCGTCGAACAGGCTGAGGATCATCCCCGACGGCACGAGCACCCTCCAGAACACCGACCGCTCCCGTGGCGCCACCTCGAGCGACAGCCGGATCGGCCGGCGCCTGCGCGCGAGCACCGTCTCCGGGAGGAACCCCACGATTGCCGCGGCGATGCCCAGCAGCACGAGGTGGGCCGCGAACGGCAGGCGGAACGGGTCGGGCGCGTACTGGATGAGCACCCCGCAGATACCCGGACCGAGTCCCAGGCCCAGCCGTACCGAGATGCTGGCGAGCGCCGACGCGAACCGGCGCTGGCCGTGTGGGCTGGCATCCACCAGGAATGCCGTGCAGGTGCCGAAGAAGGCCCCCGTGGCCGCGCCCTGCAGACACCTGGCCGCCAGGAGCCCCACGAGCCCGGGCTCGGACAGGATGATCACCTGGGCGACGGCCAGCACCGTGATGGCACCCAGCAGCACCGGCCGGCGCCCCACCTGGTCCGAGAACTGCCCGAGGGTGAGCATGGACGGGACCAGTGCCGCCACGTAACACAGCAGGAAGAGCGTGACGACGGTGTCGTTGAAGCCCAGATCCTGCTGGTACAGCGGGATGAGCGGGGTGATGAGGCTGGTGCCCATCGCGAAGAAGAGCAGCACCACCCATGTCCGCCACACGCGCGCCATCGGCCGGGACGTTATGACGCCAGCACCACGGCTGCCTGCCAGCGGCCCATGGCGTCCCGACGGGCGAGACGCATTCCCCGCTCCTCCCACGCGGCCACGACCTCATCCATGGATGGCGCCTGCAGCCCGGAGAGCAGCACGGCCGCGGGCACGGGAGCCGCGCCGGCGGCGAGCAGGGCCTGCTGCGCCGCGGCCGGTGCGTTGGCGAGCACAACGTGGCCGTGCACCTCGTCGTGGGCCAGCACATCGAGCGCCGCGCGGCGCACCGACACCGTGGCGTCAAGCCCGCTGGCCCACGCCGATTCGCGCGTCTGGGCAACCGCGCGCGGATCGAGGTCAACGGCCCGCACGGGGCCCCGGCCCAGCCGCGCCCACGCGAGTGCCAGCACGCCGCTGCCGCATCCGGCATCGAGGGCGGGCCCATCCGGCAGGTCGGCGAGCAGGTCCAGGCACATGCCCGTGGTGGGATGTTCGGAGAGCCCGAACCCCTCGCCCGAGACCAGCACCACCTCGGGCACACCGGGCGGTGCCGGCGCATGACCCGGGGAGCGCCGGTACACCCCGCCGCCCACGGCACTCGGGAAGGGCAGCGGCGGCGATGGCCCGGCGTCGGCCCGCCACGGCATGTCCAGCCGCGCGATGCGGGCGGCCTGCTCGCGCACGTCACGGCCCCCTGCCAGCGGGGCGAGCGCCAGCCCGTCCGCCACCCACGCGATCGGCTCGAGCCCGGCCAGGAGCGCGAAGTGCCGGGTGATCGCCGGGGCGTCGGCGCGCACGACGATACGGGGCGGCACGCCGATCGTAGACTCAGCCACCATGACCGCCATGAGCACCGAGATGATCAGCACCGCCCGCTACGCGGTCCAGGAGATCGCACGGCTCGACCTGGACGCCCGGCTCGCGCTGGTCGCCGCCGGCGCCCAGGCACTCGCCGCCGAGTCGCAGGCCATCGAGGACGCCGCGGTGGCCGAGGCCGGGCAGGCCCGGGCATTCGCACGCCGCGAGCTCGCCAGTGCGCTGGACCTGCTGGAGGCCCTGCCGGCGCTGGCCGAGGCGATCCGCCCCCGGGAGGTGCCCGCCCGGTCCGGGACCACCCGGCTCGAGTTCGCGCCGTACGGTGTGGTGTTCGGGTGGCACTCCGCGAACTCGCCCATCTGGGTCCCCACCCTCATCGCCGCGTCGGCCTTCGTCGGCGGCAACGCCATCCTCTCGCGCCCATCGCGCCGGGTCGGCTCCACCACCGCGCGCGTGCTCGAGGCGCTGGCCTACCGGTGGCCCCTCGGCGCCATGCAGATGGTGACCGCGCCGCCGGACGAGGCCGAGGCCCTCATCTCCGCACCCGGCATCGGTGCCGTGGTGGCGCACGCCTCGACGGCCACCTGCCGCCGCCACATGGCGCGTCTGGCCGCCGCCTACGCCGACGGGGCGACGATGCGGCCGTACATCCCCGAGGCGTCGGGCAACGACGCCATGATCGTGATGGCGGGGGCCGACATGGTCCCGGCCGCCGACGCCGCGGCCCGCGGCGGCTTCGCGAACGCCGGCCAGTTGTGCATGGCCGCCAAGCGGATCATCGTCGAGCGGGAGGCGCGCGATGAGTTCGTCCCCCTCCTCATCGAGGCCGTGGCCGCACTTGTGACCGGCCCCGCCGACGACGAGCGCACCGACGTGGCCCCCATCGCCCCCGCGGCCCTCGCGCGTGCGACGGAGGATCTGGGGGAGGCCCTGGCCGGCGGCGCCAAGGTGCTCGTGGGGGGGCGTCCCTCGCCCGGCGGGGGGATGGACCCCACGCTGGTCCTGCTCCCCGGGTCCGCACTGCACGTGCGGCTGTGGCGGGACGAGTCGTTCGCGCCGCTGCGCGGGCTGGTGGTGGCGGACGACCTGCGGCACGCGGTGGCGCTCGCCAACGACTCGCCCTTCGGGCTCGGGGCATCGGTGTTCGGACCCCGCGAGCGTGCGGTGGCGGTGGCCGCCGCCCTGACGGGCGCGCGCATCACCGTCAACGAGGGGCCCCTCTACCAGGACCCGCATCTGGTGGTCGGCGGCGTCGGCGACTCGGGGCTCGCCGGATCGCGGCCCAAGGTCGAGCAACTGGTTCACGCGCGCCGCGTGCACGTGGCCGCCGGGGGCTGAGCCGCTACGCGAGCACCCGCAGGTGCTGCCAGCGGATGAATGCCTCGAGACCCGGTCGGCCGAGTTCGGTGCCCACGCCGGATCCCTTCCACCCCGCGTACGGCGCCTGGGGCACCACCACCCGCCAGCCGTTCACCACGACCGTGCCGCACTCGATGCGCGCGGCCACGTCGAGGGTGCGTCGCGATGGGCCACCGCACACGTACGACACCAGGCCGTAGTCCGGGCGGTTGGCCTCGGCGATCGCGTCCTCCAGGTCGTCGTAGGGCAGAACGGCAACCACGGGCGTGAACGGCTCCTCGTCCACGAGCAGCACACCCGGCCCCGCGCCGGTCACCAGTGCCGGCTCGACGTAGTTGCCCTCCCTCAGGGCCCCGCCCTCGACCGTGGCGCCCTTCGCGCGGGCGTCGTCGAGAAGCATGGCGTGGCGTGCCGGGCCCCGGTCGGTGGCCATGGGTCCGAGGTCGAGCGCAGCGATGCCGGAGCGCAGCCGCGCGATGATGTCGTCCTCGAGCGGGCGGGGCACGAGGATGCGGTTCACCGAGTAGCAGGCCTGCCCGCAGTTGGCGAACCCCTGCACGAGCGCGACCTCCGCCGCCGTGTCGAGATCCGCGTCGTCGAGCACCAGGAGCGACCCGTGGCCCCCGAGCTCGAGTGACAGCGCCTTGATCCGGGGCGCCGCCCACGCAGCGACCTGCTCGGCCACGCGCCGCGAACCGGTGAACGCGACCTTGTCCACGCCGGGATGCGTGCACAGCGCCTCGCCGAGGACGGGGCCATCGCCGGTGATACACGACACCACGCCGTCGGGCAGGCCGGCCTCGGTGGCGAGGTCGCACACCATCCGCGCCGCAAGCGGGGCTTCCTGCGCGGGCTTCACGATCATGCAGCACCCGGCCGCGAGCGCAGGGCCGAGCTTCCACAGAACCAGGGCCACGGGGAAGTTCCACGGTGTGATCGCCGCGACCACGCCGATCGGCGCCGGTCGCACGGTGGACCCGGTTGAGAGGCTCGCCCCCGGCAGATGCATCGTCCACAGGCGCTCCGCCTCGCCCGCGAAGTGGTGGACCACCTCGCACGCGCGCGCGACCTCCGCCTGGGCCTCACTCAGGGGCTTGCCCTCCTCGCGGTGGATCAGCGCGGCCAGCCCGGGCTGGTGGGCGTCAAGGACGGCGGCATAGCGACGCATCGCGCCGGCGCGCCCGACGGGTCCGAGCGCCTCCCACGCCGGCAGCGCGGCGCGGGCACAGGCGACCGCGGCGTCAACATCCCCGGGACGGCCCGCCGCGACCTCGGCGATGACCTCCCCCGTGGCCCGGTCGTCCACCGGCAGCCAATCCGGGGTGTCGACCCGCCGATCACCGATGACCAGCGGGTAGCGGGGTGCGGGCATGGAGGGCACCCTACCGCCACGCCGCGTCGGGCGGCCCCGCGGGTCGTGCCGTCGGGCGGAGGCGGGGGCAGGGCCGGGGGGGCGGCGCTACCGGCGGAGGCGGGGGATCACGGGGTGCGCCGTGGCTCAGGCGGTATCGGGGACCCGCACCACATGGCGCACACGCCACGCCGGCGCGTATCCGGGACTCTCCTGGACGTCGGCATGGGAGAGGCGCCGGGCATCCTGGGCATCGGCGGCCCATACCTCGACGTCATGCACATCGCGGCGCTCGAAGAAGTCGTCCACCGGCTCCCACACCGCATAGACCACGCGGTAGCGATGGGTACCCGGGGCCTGGGGCGTCAGCGGCTTGAGCACGCCCAGCGACCACTTGTCGTCGCCCGACTGGCGTTCCTCGAGGTGGCTCCTCGCGGCCGCGCGGGCGCGGGCGAGGTCGGGTGCCTCGAACACCACGCGGCCAGCCACACGCGGGCGCCGCGTACCGGCCGGGCGGCGCAACAAGGTGATCTCCCATGACGGGGGCGTACCCATGGACGCGGCACACTACGCACCCGCGTACGAATCGGCCGGAATGCGACAGGACGGCTCTTATGTTGCATGTGGTGGTCGTGCCATCCGCCCACCCGGCGCCTGCCACCGCGCCCCGGGCCCCGGCGTCGCGCACCTCACCGCACCCACGCCGAACCCCCGTATCGGGGCGAGCCCTCGCACGTCGCACCGCTCCGGGGGCGGCCTGGTCGCGGGGTGCGTCGGGGGATGGTGGGGACCCTCGGGGGGCGGGCGGGGCCGTGTTCGGCGTCGGGGCTCGTGGGGACGGGGTCCTCACCCCGCAGATGGTCTAGGGTCGCCGACGCCATCCATTCAAGGAGCCCCTGTGGAGCGCAACCGCCCGCTGGCCGCCGGAATCGCGATCGCCGCCGGGACTCACCGTACTGCGCGCGACCACGGCCAACCGGATCCCCGCGACGATGTCGATCTGCCCGGGTGGACGCGTGGACTGCACCGTCGGGTGATCCCATGCCCGTGATGGGCACCGACGCGGCGGCCATCGCCGCGGGTGCCGCCGCGCTCGCGGCGGGCCACCTCGTCGCGTTCCCCACCGAGACCGTCTACGGCCTGGGTGCCGACGCGCTCGACCCCACGGCGGTGGCCCGCATCTTCACGGCGAAGGGGCGCCCGACCGACCACCCTCTCATCTGCCACGTGGCGTCGCCAGACGGCCTGGCCGCGCTGGTCGCGGATGTGACGCCCGAGGCCCGGGCCCTGGCCGATGCCTTCTGGCCGGGACCGCTCACGCTCGTGATGCCGCGGTCACCCGCCGTTCCCGACGCGGTCACCGGCGGCCGCGACACGGTGGCCGTGCGCGTGCCCGCGCATCCACTGGCGCTCGCCCTGCTTCACGCGTTCGGCGGGCCGGTGGCGGCCCCGTCGGCCAACGCCTTCGGCCGCCCCTCCCCCACCCGGGCGCAGGACGTGGTGGAGGAACTCGGCGACTCGGTCGCCGTGGTCATTGACGGCGGGCCCTGTGAGATCGGCATCGAGTCGACCGTGCTCGATCTCACCACGGACCCCCCGCAGGTGCTCCGCCCCGGGGCGATCGGCGCCGCTCAGGTGGCGCACGTGCTGGGGCGCCCCGTGGCCGCCGAGGCGTCGGGCCCGGCCCGGGCCCCCGGCAGGTTGGAGTCGCACTACGCCCCGGGTGCGCGCGTGGAGGTCGTCGGCGACCTCGCGGCGGCGGCGGCCCGGGCG
>SXQZ01000114.1 GCA_005792725.1 Actinomycetota bacterium | reverse complement strand
GGCCGGGGCAGCACCTTCCGTCTGGTCCTGCCGATGGCCGGGGGCGGCGCATGAGGTGGGCGGCGGTCGCTGCGGTGCTGGCCGCGGCCGCGGTCGCCACCGGGTCGGCGACGGCCGCGCCCGCCCTGCGCATCACGTCCTTCCGGGTGCTGAAGGCCGACGGCCGCACGCCCGCGGCGCAGCCGCTCACCCGTGGCACGCCCTACCGGTACCGCCTCGACTACCGCATCGGCGGCCGGCGGGTGGTGCGCGTGCGGCGTGCGGGAACGCTGTGGTCGCCGTACCGCGACCGCCTCGTCGAGATCGCGCCACGGCCGCAGATGGCCGACCCGGGCCGGTTCTTCGCGGCCGACTCCATCCGGGTCGGGCGTGCGGACAGCCCGGGCGAGTACCGCCTCACGTACTCGATTACGGCGACGGACGCGACGGGCCGGACCACCCGGACGGCGGAGTTGCGCATGCGCTTCCGGTAGGCCGGTAGCCTCCGGGGGACGCCGACACGAAGGAGCCCAGCCGTGGCACAGCACCGCTATACCCTTCCCGAGGACCGCATCCCGGACCGCTGGTACAACATCGCGGCCGACCTGCCGTCATCGCCGCCACCGCCCCTGAACCCCGGAACGGGTGAGCCCATCGGCCCCGAGGCCCTCGCGGCCATCTTCCCGATGGCGCTGATCGAGCAGGAGGTCTCCCAGGAGCGCTGGATCCCGATCCCGGATGCCGTGCGCGAGGTCTATGCGATGTGGCGGCCCACGCCGCTCTACCGCGCGTTGGGCCTGGAGCGGGCCCTCGGCACCAACTGCAAGATCTTCTACAAGTACGAGGGCGTCTCGCCGGCCGGTAGTCACAAGACCAACACCTCGGTGCCGCAGGCCTTCTACAACAAGGAGGCGGGTGTCCGCCGGCTCAGCACCGAGACCGGTGCCGGGCAGTGGGGGTCGGCCCTGTCATTCGCGTGCCAGCACTTCGGCCTGGAGTGCGAGGTGTTCATGGTGCGGGTGTCCTACGACGCGAAGCCGTACCGCCGCCTGATGATGGAGACGTGGGGCGGCACGTGCATCGCCAGCCCGTCCGACCGGACCAACGCGGGCCGCGCGATCCTGGCCGACAACCCCGGGTCCTCGGGCAGCCTGGGAATCGCGATCAGCGAGGCCGTCGAGGTGGCCGCCACCAACGACGACACGAACTACGCCCTCGGCTCCGTACTGAACCATGTGCTCCTGCACCAGACCGTGGTGGGTCAGGAGGCCAAGGAGCAACTCGAGATGGCAGGGGCGTACCCCGACGTCGTCGTGGGGTGCGTCGGCGGCGGCTCCAACTTCGGCGGTCTCGCCTTCCCGTTCCTGCAGGACAAGATCGCCGGCCGCGAGATGCGCATCGTCGCCGTCGAGCCCGCGTCGTGCCCCACGCTCACGCGCGGCACCTACGGGTATGACTTCGGCGACACCGCGCAGATGACGCCGCTGCTGCCCATGCACTCCCTGGGCCACGGCTTCATCCCGCCGTCCATCCACTCGGGCGGCCTCCGGTCCCACGGCATGGCGCCGCTGATCAGTCACGTCGTGCACGAGGGCCTGGTGGAGGCCACTGCCTACTCGCAGATCGAGTGCTTCACCGAGGCCGTCCGCTTCGCGCAGGCCGAGGGAATCATCCCGGCACCGGAGCCGTCGCATGCCATCCGTCAGGTCGCGGTGGAGGTCGAGCGCGCGAGGGAGGAGGGCGTCGCGAAGACGATCCTCTTCAACCTCTGTGGCCACGGCCATTTCGACATGGCCGCCTACGCCGACTACCTCAATGGGACCATGCAGGATCTGGATGTGGACGAGGCCGAGCTGGCCCGCGCCTCGGAGGCCCTGGCCGCCCTGCCGGGAATCGCCTAGCCCCGGCAACCCCGGTGTCCGGCACGTAACCAACCGGCGTGCGGGGGTGCGGTTACGCGGAACCCCGGCAACCCCGGTGCCATGCACGTCGCCATAGGGCGTCAATCGTGTGACCCCGGTCCGTAGGACTGGGGCGCTCGGGCCGTCGGTGACGTGGCGCGCACCGGGGTGGGGTTACCCCCGGCGGGGTGGGGTTACCCCCCGGGGCGCTCGGGCCGTCGGTGACGTGGCGCGCACCGGGGTGGGGTTACCCCCCGGGGCGCTCGGGCCGTCGAATACGGGTCCGGGACCGGGGCGGGGCTACTCGACGCTTGGGGGGGCGTCGTCGTTCTCCTCCCGGCCTTCTGTGACCTCGGATGCCCTTCTCGCCGCCGACCTCTGCAGGCGCCATGCGCCGTAACACAGCAGCAGGCCGATGGTCAGGTAGGGCAGGCCGAACAGCAGGTTGTTGTCACCGAGGAAGGCAAGAAACACGATCCCGCCCGCCACGAAGATCAGGCCGAGCAACCATGTGAAGAACACACCGCTCGCGGTGTTCATGCGGTGGCTCCGCCGAAGTGGGCCTCAATGGCGTCAACCACGCGGGGGCCGATCTCACTCCAGTCGGAGGCGTCCGTCTTCGTGACGCTCACGAAGTCGGCGGTCGCGAACACGTTGGTCACGCCGCCCAGGTCGAAGATCCGGGCGCCTAGCGGAAAGGCCGCCGGGTCGGTGCCCGCGCGGAACGTCTGCGTGCCGCCGTCGGTGGACGGACGGTCAAGCGTGAACTTGATCGCGTTGGGATTTGGAGTGGGTTCCGGAGAGACCTGCACCGTATGCACCTGCCGGGGTCGCGTGACGACCGAAGCCTAGGCGGGTGGGCGGCCCGGGTGCTTGGTACGGTGCCCGCCGATGAACAACGAGTCCGAACGCGCGCGTCTGGCCGGTCTGCTCGCCGAGCGCGCCCTTTTCCGTGAGTCCGTGGTCCTGGCGTCCGGCCGCCGCTCGGACTACTACCTCGACGTGCGGCAGGTGCTGCTCGATCCCGAGGGCGCCTACCTTGCCGGCAGGCTGTCGTATCCGGTGCTCGCGCCGGCCGGGCCCCGCGCCGTGGGTGGGCTCACGCTGGGCGCCGATCCCCTCGTGTGCGCCGTGAGCGCCGCTGCATACGCCGCCGGCGATCACTGGACGGGCTTCTTCGTGCGCAAGGAGGCCAAGAAGCACGGGCTGCAGCACTGGCTCGAGGGCCCCTTCGTCGAGGAGGGAACGCCCGTGGCGATCGTGGATGACGTGCTCACGAGCGGCGGCTCGATGCTCATTGCCCTCGAGAAGGCCCGCGCCGCCGGGGCCCTGGTGGTGGCTGCCCTGGTGGTGGTGGACCGCGGGGAGGATGACGGCCGGGCCAAGGTGGAGGCCGAACTGGCCGGCGCCCCGCTGCACGCCTTGTTCACCGCGCAGGAGCTGCTCGCCCTCTGACCCCCGCCGACCCGCTCGTGCTCCGTGTCGCCGGCCCGCTCGCTGAGGTCGCCGATGCGTCCGGCACGCGGCAGGTCAGGCTGGCCCCACGGCTGCCCGGGGGCCCACCGGTTGCCGGTGACCGCGTGCGCGTTGATGGTGCGGGGTCGCAGGGCATCGTGCGCGCCATCCTCCCCCGGCGCACCGTGCTCGAGCGCATCGGCAGCGCCGGGCGCGTACGGGCCGTGGTGGCCAACGCCGACGTGCTCATCGTCGTTGCGGCCGTGGCCGAGCCGCCGCTCGCACCCCGGCTCATCGACCGCTATTCCGTGGCGGCGGCGGTCGGCGGTCTCGATCTGGCCGTGGTGCTCACGAAGCACGACCGTCCCCACGACGCGGAGGCCGTGGCGCAGGTGGTGGCGCGCCAGCGCGCGGCGGGGCATCCCGTGCTGGTCGGCTCCGCCCTCGATGCCGGCCTCGTCGAGCAGGTGCGCGCGCTCATCGGCGACCGCGTTGCTGCGCTCGCCGGGCACTCGGGCGTGGGCAAGTCCACCCTCACCACCGCGCTGACCGGGGTGCCGCGCGCCACCCGGGCGGTGTCCGGCGGACCGGGGAGCGGGCGGCACACCACCACCGACCCGCGCCTCATCCCGATGCCCGGCGGCGGCGCCGTCGTGGATACCGCCGGCGTGCGGTCATTCTGGCTGCCGCCCATGGGCCCCGCGGACGTCGCGACCGGCTTCCCCGAGATCGTCGACGCAGCGACGCGGTGCCGGTTTCCTGACTGCCGGCACATGGGGGATGCCGACTGCGCGGTGCCTGCCACGGTCGATCCGGAGCGCCTCGCCTCGTATCGCGCGCTCGTTGCGGCGGCGGAGTCGGCGTCTCGGTTTGCACGCGGCCACGATTAGTTACGTATGATGCGAAGCGTCGCCCGCCCGGGCGCGCAGAGTCCCGATCCAAGTACCCCGTAGAGGTAAGCGATGAGCACCAAGAAGACCGGCTGGGAGGCCCTGGACAAGTGGGTCGGCGCGGGTGAGACCGCAGCCGGCGACGTCGCCGAGGCCGTCGCCCATACGGGCAAGACCGGCTGGGAGGCCCTGGAGAAGTGGGTCGGCGCAGGCGCGTCGGCCACTGGCCACGCTGCCGAGGCCGTCGCCCATACCGGCAAGACCGGCTGGGAGGCCCTGGAGACGTGGGTCGGCGCAGGCGCGTCGGCGGCCGGGGATGCTGCCGAGGCCGTCGCCCACACGGGCAAGACCGGCTGGGAGGCCCTCGAGAAGTGGGTCGGCGCCGGTGGCGGCGAGGCCGCACCCGCCGGGGCGAAGACCACCGGCTGGGAGGCCCTGGACAAGTGGGTCGGCGGGGACGCCGGCGCCGCTCCGGCGGCCGCGAAGACCACCGGCTGGGAGGCCCTGGACAAGTGGGTCGGCGAGGGCGGCGCGCCCACCACCCCCGGTGCGGGCGGCGGAGCCGCCGCTCCCGCGTCCGGTGGCGGTTTCCTCGGCTGGCTCAAGCGCCTGTTCGGGGGCAAGTAGTCCCGTAGCCATGCCGGTAGCATCCGTGGCCTAGGCCACGAGGGGGATACCGCATGGCGTCGCACGACGCGTCCATCACGCGGATCGAGGAGATCCTGGGCACCGATGCCAAGGATCTCCTCGAGCACCGCTGCACGACCATTCCGGCCTCGCGCCTCAGCGCGCCCGGCCCGGACTTCATCGAGCGGGTCGTCACGCACAGCGACCGGCCCATCCCGGTCCTGCGGTCGCTGCAGCAGGTGTTCGACCACGGCCGCCTCGGCGGCACAGGCTACGTGTCCATCCTCCCCGTGGACCAGGGCGTCGAGCACTCGGCCGGGGCGTCATTCGCCAAGAACCCGCTCTACTTCGACCCGGCCAACATCGTTGAGCTGGCCATCGAGGGCGGGTGCAACGCGGTGGCCACGACCTCCGGCGTGCTGGGGTCCGTGGCGCGCAGGTACGCGCACCGCATCCCGTTCCTCCTGAAGATCAACCACAACGAGTTCCTCAGCTATCCCAATGCGTACGACCAGATCATGTTCGCGTCGGTCGCGCAGGCACGGGACATGGGCTGCGTGGCCGTGGGGGCCACCATCTACTTCGGATCGGCGGAGAGCAAGCGGCAGATCCAGGAGGTCGCACACGCCTTCGAGATCGCGCATGACCTCGGCATGGCCACCGTGCTGTGGTGCTACCTGCGCAACCCGGCCTTCATGACGGCCGAGGCGGACTTCCACACCGCGACCGACCTCACCAGTCAGGCCAACCACCTGGGCGTGACGCTTCAGGCGGACATCATCAAGCAGAAGGCGCCCGACACCGCCGCCGCAGGGTTCGAGGCGCTCGCGTTCGGCAAGACCGATCCGCGGATGTACCGCAAGCTCATGACCGGGCACCCCATCGACATGACCCGCTACCAGGTGGCTCACTGCTACATGGGCCGCATCCCCCTCATCAACTCGGGTGGGGCATCGGGCGCCAACGACCTGCACGACGCGGTGCGCACGGCCGTCGTCAACAAGCGCGCCGGCGGGGCCGGCCTCATCAGTGGGCGCAAGGTGTTCCAGCGCCCGCTGAAGGACGGCGTCGCACTCCTCCACGCGATCCAGGATGTCTACCTCTGCGACGGGATCGGCCTGGCCTGATCCGCGCGTCGTCCCGGGGTGCCGCCGGGCGCCCCGGGATGGATGTCCCGCCGCGACGGAATGCGCTTGGCCCCGGCCGCCCACCGGCGTATGGTCGCCGCATGGCACGCGTGCGGCATGAGCGATCAGCAGGCGGGGTGCTGCTCGTGCCGGTGGGCGACCACATCCTGGTCCCCCTCATCACCGTGCCGGGCAGCGAGGTCGTGGGCCTGCCCAAGGGCCGCCTCGAGCCCGGTGAGGGCCCCACGCAGGCCGCGGTGCGCGAGATGCGCGAGGAAGCCGGGCTCACGGGCATGGTGCTCGAGCCCCTCGGCACGATCTCGTACCACTTCTGGGCGCGGGCCGAGCAGGGCCGCGTCAACAAGTCCGTCGACTTCTTCCTCATGCTCTACCGGGCGGGGTCACCCGCGCGGTACCGCCCCGACGAGGTGGACCACGTGCGGCTGGTGCCCCTGGCCGAGGCCGAGGCGCTCATCACCCACGCCGGCGAGAAGGCCATCATCCGGGCCGCGGGGCGCCGGGTGCGCGACCTCAGCCGCAACGGGTTCCTCGCCGTGCGCGACGCGGGCGCGCGCGAGCGGCTGATCGCGGCGGTCGCATAGGCCGCATGCGCGCGCTCAACTTCTACTCACCGCTGTTCATCGACCAGCTGCGCCGGGGGCGCAAGACCGCCACCATCCGCCTCGGGGACAAAACCGGCACGTACGACCGCGGGCAGCTCGTATGGGTGACCGTCGGTCACCGCCACGGGCCCCGCCAGCGCGTCTTCACGGCGATCATCGACGAGGTCACCGTCAAGCGCGTGGGCGACCTCACGCAGCGCGAGATCGAGCGCGACAACCCCGAGTTCCGCCTCGTCGAGGACGTCACGCAGTTCCTCACCCACATCTACTCGCGCGACGTCACCGGGGACGACGAGGTCACCGTCATCCACTTCAGCGAGGTCATCGAGTACCCACCCCTCGACTGAGGCCGGGCGCCCCGCATGCGCCGGCCCCGGTGGGCTATGGGCTGGTGCCCAGGGTCACCACCGACAGCGTGGGCCGGATCGCGGTGATCGTCACGTTGCAGGGTGAGTCCTCGAACAGCTGGAAGCGCACCTGGTAGGTGCCGGCCGGGAGGTCCACGGGCGCACCGGCGTTGCTGATGACGCCGGTGATGGACATGAGGTCGGGCACGATGGGCGCCGTCATCGCCGTGCCCGAGTCAACGGCGCCCACCACGCTGCCACCGCTCACGAGGTCCACGACCAGGCGCATGGTGGCGGGGGTGCCGGAGGCGTTGTGCACCTGCACGAACGCCGCGACCAGCAGGCGGCTGGTACGCGACAGGGTGACCGCCTGCGAGATGAGCCCCGTCGCGGCGCAGCTCCCGGCGCTGGCGCCGTCCTCTCGCCACATCGTCCCCCACGTGGGTCCGGTGGCGCCAGTGGCCCCCATTGGCCCCGCGGCCCCCGCGACCCCGGTGGCCCCGGCTGCACCGGAGGCCCCCGGTGCCCCCTGCGGCCCGGTGGCCCCCGTGGCCCCCACGGCCCCGGTGGGCCCCCGCGGTAACTGCCCGGGCTTGAAGTCACGGGCCAGCAGCGAGTGGTCGCGCACCTTGACCCCGGTGACCGCCGCATTGCGCAACTGCGCGGTGCCCACCGATCCCGTGGGCAGTGACACGGCGGCATAGCCCGCGCCCCCGATGAGGGCGAGCAGCCCGATGGTGATGCCGAGGACGGCGGGTGAGAGGCGGCGGTTGTCGGGGCCGGTGGGCATGGCGGAGTCGTGCCTGACTCAAACCTATCCGTTCCGGCGCATCGGGTGACCGTCCGCGCCGCAACGGGCCGCGGGGAGCCGCGGCCCGTTGCGGCGGACCGACGGAGAGGGGGGGATTTGAACCCCCGTCGGAGGAGGACCCCCGAAACGGTTTTCGAGACCGCCGCATTCGACCGCTCTGCCACCTCTCCGGGCGGCAGAGTACCAGCGTGCACCCGCACCACCGCGGGGGTGACGTGGGCGCTCGTATACGATCCCCGGTCCCGGAGAGGTGTCCGAGCGGCCGAAGGAGCGCGCCTGGAAAGCGCGTAGTCGGGTATTCCCCGGCTCGAGGGTTCAAATCCCTCCCTCTCCGCTGAGCCCGGGGCGGACGGGGGTGGTAGCCTCCCGCGCCCCGGGCAGTTAGCTCAGCGGGAGAGCGCCCGCCTCACACGCGGGAGGTCACTGGTTCAATCCCAGTACTGCCCATCTCCCCGGACCGGCCGGCGCCCCTCCCGGCGCCACCACGGGTGCGCGCCAACGGTCCGGGCGCCGGTCACCGTTGCGGTGACCCCGTCGCGGGTCGCCCTCCCCCCGCGTTCCCCGGTACGCCGGGCCTGGCCGGCGCAGCGCGCGTTGATGCCCCCGCCGGCGCGCAGCGACGGCGCACCCGGGGC
>SXQZ01000113.1 GCA_005792725.1 Actinomycetota bacterium | reverse complement strand
GCCACTGGCGAGGACCGCGCCGCCGAGGCCGCCCGCATGGCGACCTCCTCGCCGCTCCTCGAGACCGACATGAAGGGCGCCACCGGGGTGATCCTCTCGATCGCCGGCACCCACGACCTGGGCCTCTTCGAGGTGGACGAGGCGGCGGGCATCGTGCGCGACGCCGCCGACCCGGACTGCAACGTGATCTTCGGGACGGTCGTGGACGACAGCCTCGGCGACAACGTGCGCGTCACCGTCATCGCCACCGGCTTCGACGACGGCCATCAGGAGATCGTGCGCCGCCGCGCGGAGCGTGAGCGCCCCGCCTTCGGCCGCGATCGCGCGAGCGAGCCGCCCCGCCGTGAACGCCCGTCCTTCGATTCCGGCGACGCGCTGGACGTGCCGAGCTTCCTGAAGGACGCATAGCCCACCGAACCCCGGTGCCAGGCAGTGAAACGGCGCCGACGTCCCCAACCCCCCGGGGGCTTGACCCGCATTCGTCGGGTCCGACGGCGTGCTTCCGGGGGGTTGCGGGTCCCGCGCCCCCGGGGTCCGGGGGCGATGTGATGGGCCGGACCCCGCGGTGGGGGTCGGCGGCGTGCGTGCGGCACGTAGAGTGAATGGTGTGAGCGACCCGCAGCGGACCAGCCTCTATGACGCCCATGTGGCCGCAGGGGCGAAGATCGTTGACTTCGCGGGGTGGGAGATGCCCGTGGAGTACGCCGGCGTGCGCGCCGAGCATCTCGCGGTTCGCTCTAGGTGCGGGTTGTTCGATGTCTCGCACATGGGGCAGATCGAGGTGATGGGTCCGGGTGCCCGGGACTTCCTGCAGACCACGCTCACGAACGACATCACGCGCATCGGGCCCGGGCAGGCGCAGTACACGCTGCTGCCGGAGGATGACGGTGGGGTGATTGACGACCTGCTGGCGTACGCGCTGCCCGACCGCTTCCTGCTGGTGGTGAACGCGTCGAACATCGACGCCTGCTGGGCCCGGCTCGGCGCGCTCGCGCCCGATGGGGTCGGGTTGGTGAACCGCTCGCCGGAGGTCGGCATGCTCGCCCTCCAGGGTCCGGCCTGGGCGACGGCGCTCACGCCGGTCTCGTCACCGGAGCCGTTCTCGCTCGCGTACATGGAGGCCACCGAGGCCCACGTGGGGGGCGTGCCGTGCTTGGTGGCCCGCACGGGCTACACCGGCGCGCCGGGTGTCGAGATCATGTGCGACGCCGCCCGGGCGCCGGTCATCTGGGATGCCCTGATGGGGGTATCCGGGGGCCCGGACCCCTGCGGTCTGGCCGCGCGCGACACGCTGCGGCTGGAGATGGGCTACCCGCTGTACGGCAACGAGCTCTCGCGTGATCGCAGCCCCATCCCGGCGGGCCTGACGTGGGCCTGCGACCTCGCCCACGGGGGGTTCCCCGGCGCCGGGCGTATGCGCCGCGAGGTTGAGGAGGGCACGCCCGATCGCCTGGTGGGGATCGTGCTCACCGAGAAGGGCATCCCCCGGGGCGGATGCCCGGTGCTGGCGGGCGGACGGCGCGTGGGCACGGTCACCAGCGGCACGCTGTCGCCGTCGCTCGGCGTGGGCGTCGCCCTCGCGTACGTTGCACCGGAGCACGCGCATGTCGGGGCACCGTTGTCCATCGACGTGCGGGGCAAGGAGAAGGCGGCCGAGGTCACCCGGCTGCCCATGGTCGATTCATCACCGCGCAAGGAGCACCACACGTGAGCGACGAGACGTACCCCGCAGACCTCCGCTACCACCCCGACCATGACTGGGTCCGGGTGGAGGGCGCCGAGGCGACATTCGGGGTCACCTGGTACGCACAGGACGCGCTGGGCGAGGTCGTCTACTACGACCCGCCGGCCGTGGGCGACCCCGTGACCGCGGGCACGCCCTACGGCGAACTCGAGTCGGTGAAGGCCGTGACCGACATCATCGCCCCGGCGTCGGGCGAGGTCGTGGCCGTCAACGGGGCGGTGGACGGCGCGCCGGAACTCGTGAACGCGGATCCGTACGGCGAGGGGTGGCTCATCCGGGTGCGCCTGTCCGCCCCGTCTGATCTGGATGCCCTCATGGACGAGGCCGCCTACCGCGCGTACCTCGCGGGCCTCGCGGAGTAGGGGCCGGCCCGCATGAGTCTGGAACAGCGCCTCACCGACGACATGAAGACGGCGATGCGGGCCGGGGAGAAGGAGACCCTCGGGGTCATCCGCCGCGCGCTGTCTGCGGTCAGGAACGCGCGAATCGAGAAGCAGGCCGACCTCGATGAGCCGGACGGGATCCGCGTGGTGCGGTCCATCGCCAAGCAGCACCGGGAGAGCATCGAGCAGTTCCGCGCCGCGGGCCGCGAGGACCTCGCGGCCAAGGAGGAGGCCGAGCTGCGGATCCTGGCGGTCTATCTCCCGCCCGAGATGGACGAGGCCCAACTCGACGCCATCATCGACGAGGCCGTCGCCGCGACCGGTGCCGCATCGATGAAGGACATGGGCACGGTCATCAAGGCTGTCATGGCCCGTACCGCGGGTCAGGCCGAGGGCGGCACCGTCAGCGCGAAGGTGAAGGCGCGCCTGGGGGGCTGACGCCTCCCGTCACCAGGATCTCCGCGTCGCCGGCCGTGATGTGCAGGCCCTCAAGGCCACTGCGCCCGACGTCCAGATGCACGCGGCCGATCCTCCCGCACGGGTGCTCCACCGCCATCACGCCCGGCATCGCGGAGGGGTCGTCCCACTGGATGAGGAACGGCAGCACCGGCGTCGCGCAGGCCGCGGGCATCCCCGCCACCTGCCACGAGAGCACCGTTCCGTCCGCATTCTCACGTATCCCCGGCACGACGGCGTAGCCGCGTGCCGCGGCCTCGCGCTGGATGTCGTCCACCCGCGCGCACCACAGGGCCAGCCCCCCGCCCGCCGCCGCAACCTCGGCCACGCGGCGCGTGAACCCCACCCGGGGCGCCTCGGGGTCGGCCACCTCCACCAGCTCCAGGTAGGCGCCGGCAAGAGGCACGATGGCGTTGCGCGTGCCCCACGCCGGGTGCACCCCGCCCGGCAGCGTGATCAGGCCGTGGTCGCGCCGCAGGGCCTCGGCGGCCGGTGCGATGGCGGGGACGGCCCAGATGACATGGTCGAGTTGGGGCACGGGCGGCACCGTAGTCCCGGGGGTTACCGAACGGTGGGCATCGGGACGGACGCGGTCGGTACTCTGTCGCGGGTTTCGGGTCGGTCCTCGGGCCGGCCCGGCGCATGAGACGGGCGCATCGGCGCCATCAGGACGACGACGAGAGGCATACCTTGGGCACATTTCACGTAACCGAGTCGGGCAAGACGCTCGTCACCCTCATCCCGGGTGACGGAATCGGCCCGGAGGTCGTGGACTCGGCGGTTCGTATCATCGAGGCCACCGGCGCTCCCATCGAGTGGGAGGAGCGCCACGCCGGCGAGCGGGTCTTCCTCGAGGGGCAGGCCTCGGGGGTGCGTCAGGACACCATTGACTCGATCCGCAAGACGCGCGTCGTCATGAAGGGTCCGCTCGGCACGCCGGTGGGGTACGGCGAGAAGAGCGCCAACGTCACCCTGCGCAAGCTGTTCGAGACGTACGGCAACATCCGCCCGGCCCGTGAGTACCCGGGCGTGAAGACCCCCTACTCCGGCCGCGGCATCGACCTCGTCGTGGTCCGGGAGAACGTGGAGGACCTCTACGCGGGCATCGAGTACATGCTCACCCCGGGTGTCGCCCAGGGGCTCAAGCTCATCTCCCGCAAGGGCACCGAGAAGATCGTGCGCCTAGCCTTCGAGCTCGCCCGCGCCGAGGGCCGGGAGAGCGTCGTGGCCATGTCGAAGGCCAACATCATGAAGATGACCGAGGGCACGCTGAAGAGCGTGTTCGAGCAGGTCGCCCCCGAGTATGACGACATCGAGTCGTGGCATGTCATCGTCGACAACGCCGCCCACCAGCTGGTCAAGCTGCCCGAGCAGTACAGCGTGCTGGTCACCACCAACATGAACGGCGACATCCTCTCGGACCTCTCGTCGGCCCTCATCGGTGGCCTGGGCTTCGCCCCGTCGGCCAACATCGGCAACGAGGTCTTCATCGCGGAGGCCGTACACGGCTCCGCACCGAAGTACGCGGGCAGGGACGTCATCAACCCCACCGCGATGATCCTCTCGGGCGTCATGATGCTCCGCCACCTGGGCCTGTTCGACGAGGCCTCCCTCGTCGAGAACGCTGTCATCACCACCCTCGAGGAGGGCAAGGTGATGACCCGCGACGTCGTCGGCGACGAGCGCCAGGGCGGCACGATCGGCTACACCAACGAGATCATCAAGAACCTCGGCAGGAAGCCCACCGCGTGGACGGTGCGCGAGTACGCGCCGATCAAGCTGCCGCAGCTGGGAGACGCCCCGGACTTCGTCAAGGTCACGAGCCGCCAGGTGTGCGGCGTGGACATCTTCATCGAGTCGGCCAGCGACAAGATCAGCATCGGCCAGAGCCTGGAGAGGATCTGCGAGGGTCGCGACCTCTACCTGAAGATGGTCGATTCGCGCGGCACCATGCTGTACCCGCCGAACGACGTGATGACCGACACCGTGGACGCCTGGCGTGCCCGCTTCATGCTCCGTGACGACGCCGGCGAGCTCTCCGACGCCCAGTTGATCGACCTGCTGCAGGCCGTTGCCGCCGAGCACATGTGGGCCCATGTCGAGAAGCTGCAGCGCTTCGAGGGCGAGGACGGCTTCACCAAGGCGCAGGGTGAGGACTGACCCCCCCGACCATGTGAGTGCGTACTGCGAGGGCGGCCGTCAGGCCGCCCTCGTGCGTTCCCCGGCGCGTCGAACGCACGGGGGATCGGGGACGTGAATCGGTGCACGGGGGGCGGGCCATCCGCGCCCCGGAGCGCGCAGGCCCCATACGCGTGGGTGCACCCACGGCCGGATCACGACTGCACCATCAGGGCGACCGCCGCCACGGCGTTGACGGTGCCGTGGGCGACGACGGTTCCCAGCAGGCCGCGCCGCCGGTAGGTCCAGGCAAGGACCCAGCCCACCAGCACCAGCGCGACGGCGCGCGGCCACACGAGGTACGCATCGAGGTGGGCCGCGGTGAAGACGACCCCGGTCAGCGGCGCGGCCCACGCGAACGGCATCAGGCGCACGAGCCCGCGCAACTCCAGCCCCCGGAAGAGCAACTCCTCACCGACGGGGGCGAAGATCACGAGCGCGCACGTGGTGAGGGCGATCTGCCACCACGTGACCCCCACGGACAGGTCGAGGTCGTCGAGGGCCCGCTTGGCGGATGGGTCGATTCCGGTGCCGGTGGCGATCACCAGGCCCGAACCGATGACGCAGCCCAGCCCGATCAGGATGCCCAGGCCCACGCCCGGCCACATGCGGCCCTTGGTCGCGAGGGTCACCCGGC
The DNA here is from genome assembly GCA_005792725.1 of Actinomycetota bacterium. GTDB lineage: Bacteria > Actinomycetota > Thermoleophilia > Miltoncostaeales > Miltoncostaeaceae > SYFI01. The sequence goes on along the minus strand of SXQZ01000113.1, from coordinate 27,837 downwards.
GCTGGGCCGGGGGGAGCGACCGCACGAGGAGGAGTCCGGCACCCATGATGGCCCCGCTGCCCGTGAACGCGGCGATGGCCGTGGCCGTCGTCGGGGAGGCATGGAAGGCCTCCCCGACGGTTGCCGCCAGCACGAGCACCGCCACGCCAATGGCCACCACGGCGATGGGCCACGCGATACGCCACGCCGCGCCGGGCGCGAAGGCCCGCGTCGGGAGGTCCTCGCTCACCCCTGCAGGGTAGTCGCGGCCGGAGGGCGCGCCGGTGGCCCGGGGGCCGGGTGTGCGCGGGCCCGATGTCGCCCGGCGGCAGGGAAGACACGGTGGCCCGGGGGCCGGGTGTGCGCGGACCCGATGTCGCCCGGCGGCAGGGAAGACCCGGTGGCCCGGGGGCGCCGGGTGGGCTGGGACCGGATTCGGCCCGATGGGACCGAAAACGCGATAACCTGTGCCTGACCGTGTGCGGCCGTCCCGCTACCGACCTTGTTGCTCCTCCACGTGCGAATCGCCCACGCTGCACTCTCCGTGACCCGCCGCTCCCGTCTGGGCGTGCTCGTCGCGCTTTGGGCGCTCGCCGTGCTGGTCGCCTGGCCCGCAGGGGCCTCCGCTGCGGTCACGGACGCCTGCAACGGTTCATCCACCCAGAACAGCCTTACGGTCACTGCGACCCACGGCAAGGTGCTCTACATCGATTCGGGGGTCACGCCCCGGCTTGACGCGGCCTATGCGGCCTACAAGGTCACCAACTCCGGCGGGGCGCGCAGCGACGTCTGGGTTGCGCTCGAGTCGTTCGGCGGCGGGGTCGTATCCCTGGCCAACCCGGCCGACCGCGATCAGCAGATCGCCGCCCTCGGGGGGAGCAGTTCCGAGACCGCCTTCTTCCTCCTGAAGGCGACGCAGCCGACCGCCGCGGCCCAGAGCCATGTGCTGCGGGTGTACGACCGGCAGCCCACCCTTGCCGGCGCCTCCGTGCTCTACAGCTGCAAGTTCACCTTCCTCAAGGTGGCGGAGACCATCAAGGCGTCGGCCAACAAGGTCACCGATCTGCAGTCGAGCGCGTCGCGCCAGTTGGGCGCGACGCTGGAGATCAAGGTACTCGGTGCGACCGGCACGATCGGGGCCGGGCGATCGCCCGACGGCAGCATCGTGTGGCTCACCCCCGCGGGGGTGTCCACGTGGCCCACCCGTGCGCTGCGCCTGGAGTCGACGTCGGTGACGTTCGGGGAGCTCCAGAACGCGAACAGCTGGACGACCGCGCCCAACTGGCGCGGGGGCACGACCCAGCGCACCCTTGCTGACGAACTCATCGTGACCAGTGCGAACGCGGGTGGCCTGCCCGCCGGCGCCAAGGACTACATCGCGACGTACACGTTCCGCATCGTCGGGCCCTCTGCCGTGGCAGATGTGCCGATCATGCCGGTGGCGCAGGTCGCATCCGGAACCCAGATCAAGCATTCGGTCATCGCCAATGCGGTGAGCGGTGCCACGCAGACCCTTGCCAACATGGGCCCCGCGTCCATCGCCAATCCACTGACCATCACGAAGGCGCTCACGGGGAGTACCGGGCTCGCATCGTACTCCGCCATGGGAACCACCTACGTCGAGGTGCCGTACCAGGTGGGTGTGACCTCGTCGTCGGCCACCGCATCGGTGCTCGACGAGATCGTGGACACCCCGGCGGCGGGCGTGCTGTTCAAGGGCGGCACGGCGAGCATCACGGACGTCAACGGCACGCGTGCGGTGGACGACCCCGTGATCCTCGCCGCCGATGCGGCGCTGGCCGCCTCCCCGCTTCACTTCACCGGTCCCTTCACGGCGAGTTCCGCCACGGCTGCCACGCTGACCTACACCATGCGGGTGCCATGCAGCACGTCGTCCACGGTCGCCTACCAGAACTCCGCATACGCCGTGTCGGGCGCCCTATGGATCACCGGCGCCACGGCGTCGGTGATCCCTGCCCAGAGTGTGCAGACCGGGGGCTCCTCGGCCGCGTGCACCGCGGGATCGGGCGCGGTCACGGCCACGGGGGCAACGGTGACCCTCGATCCCTCGGTGGAGACGCGCCCCGCCACCGCGGTGTCCCAGTCCGCCGGCAGCGCGTCGGCAACGCTGAACGGCTTGATTGACGGCAACAACGCGTCCCCCGTGGCCACGTTCGCGTACGGCACGAGCCCGTCGCTCACGGGTGCCACGACCGCCACCGCCACCCCGGGTTCCGTCACCGGGTCATCGCCCACCGCGGTCGCGGCGTCCCTGACCGGCCTCGCGACCGGCACCGTCTACTACTTCCGCGCGATCGGGACGCCGTCGGGGTCATCCGCGACCACGGGGGAGATCCTGTCGTTCATCACCCCCGAACCGGTGGGCACGCCCACGGCGACCACGGCGTCGGCCACCGGCATCACGGGTACCACGGCCACGATCAACGGCGTGGTGGATGCCAATGGCACGGCATCGGCCGTCGATTTCATCTGGGGCACGAGCGCGAGTCTGGCGAGTGGCACGACCACGGTTCGCATCAAGGACGATGACGGCACGGCGAGCCCGCCCGACCTCAGCCTGACGTCCACCTTCCCGGCGGACATCGCGACCTCCCTGTCCGCCCTGACCGCGGGCACCACCTACTACTACCGGGTGAAGGCCACCTACGCCGCGGGAACGGCCCTGGGCGACATCCGCTCCTTCCGCGCCGGCACATCGCAGTCGATCACCTTCTCCCCGATTCCCGATCGCCGGCTCGATGACGGGGCGTTCACGGTGAACCCTTCGTCCGCGCCGTCCGCGCTCGCCGTCACCGTGGTGTCGGATACGCCGGGGATCTGCACGGTGGCCGGGTCGTCCGGCGCGTGGACCGTCACCCCGGGCGCCACCGGAACCTGCAGCCTCACGGCCACCCAGGGTGGCGACTCCACCTACGCGGCCGCCGATCCCGTCACACAGGTCTTCGCGGTCCTGCCCCCACCCGTCGTGACCCTTGACTCCCCGGCGAATGGGTCAACCAGTGGTGACGCCACGCCCACCGTATCGGGCACCTGCGAGGGTGTCCTCACAGTCACGGTCAGGATCTACGCCGGCGCGAGTGCCACGGGCAGCCCGGTGCAGACCCCGACCGCGCCCTGCGCCGGCGGGACCTACACCGTCACATCGCCCTCGCTTGCGGGCGGCACCTACACGGCCCGTGCGGAGCAGACCGATCCCTTCACGGGGCCTGGCTACAGCACGCCCGTGACGATCATCATCGACCTGACGGGGCCCTCGGTGACGTCGTTCACGACCGTGACGTCGTCACCGACCTCGGCGACGAGTATCACCTACACGGTGGTCTTCTCGGAGGCGGTCATCGGTGTCACCGCCGCCGACTTCGACATCGATCCGTCGCCCGGCAGCCCAGCCGGATCGGGCTGGTCGATCGCATCGGTCGCCGGCACCGGGAACACGCGTACGGTCACCATCAGCGCGGCATCCCCGACGGCGGGCAACGTGCGGCCCCGGCTCGGGACCGGCACGGTGAGCGATGAGTATGGGAACGCCGGTCCGGCGGGGGTCGCCAACGGGCCGGTGCTCGAGTACGCGCCCGGCGCACCGCCCGGCATCACCGCGTTCCTCGCGACCACCGCCAGCCCCACCAACGGTACGACCATCGCGTACTCGGTCACATTCTCCGAGTCGGTCACCGGCTTCACGGGGGGCGATGTCACGGTCTCCGGGGGCAGCGGTGCGACGGGCACATGGGTGATCGGGGCGCCCTCGGGGTCGGGTGCCGGTCCGTACACCTTCTCCGTCTCCAATGCCGCCGCCGTGGATGGCACCGTGGTCGCAACGATCGCCCAGGATGCCATCGTCAACGGGGCCGCGGTGGCGGGTCCGTCGTCGGCAACGCCTGCGATCGCCGTCACCATTGACCGCACGGCCCCGACGGTCGCCATCACCTCGGGCCCTGCGGACGGTGTGACCACGAATGCCACGACGGCGACGCTGGGCTTCACGGCATCGGGGTCGCCAACGGGCACCGAGTGCCGGCACGACACGCCCGCCGGGGACGGCACCTATTCACCCTGCACGAGCCCGGTCGCCTATGGGTCGCTGGCCGACGGGAGTCATACCTTCCGGGTCCGGGCCACCGATGCGGCCGGCAATGTCTCGGCGGCGGCAACGCGTCAGTGGGGCGTGGACACCGCCGCGCCGGCGGTGGTGTCGTTCACGACGACATCCGCGTCACCGACCACCGCGACCTCCCTCACGTACGTGATCGTCTTCACCAAGCCGGTGACGGGTCTGGCCACGAACGACATCACATCGTTCGCCGGCACGAGCACGGGGTGGTCGGCCGCCGAGGTCACGGGCACGGGGACCACCTGGACGCTCGTCGTGTCGGCGTCGGGACCCGGTGCCGGGACGGTCATCCCCCAACTGGGGCCCGGCACGGTGACGGATGCCTACGGCAACACGGGCCCGGTTGGGGCCGCGAGTGGCCAGCCCGTCACCTATCAGGCGGTGATCGTGCCGGGCCCGCCGCGGCGGGTCGCCGGAGCGCCCGGGAACGGCCAGGTCACCGTCAGCTGGGCCCGTCCGCAGAACGCGTCGGCGTCGTCGATCCGCTCGTACACCGTGACGGCGAGCCCGGGGGGCGCCACCTGCACGGCGGTCACGACCACATGTGTCACGACCGGGCTGGCGAACGGCACTCCGTACACCTTCACGGTGACCGCGACGGGCGGGGGTGGGACCGGCCCCGCGTCGGATCCCTCGGCGCCGGTCACCCCCGCCGCGACCGGCTCTGCCGGGGGCGCTCCCGGGGGGCGCACTACCGACACGGGCCGACCCCGGCCCAAGGTGACGATCTGCCACGTGACCTCGAGCGCCACGAACCCGTACGTGGTGATCACCGTCGATCCGGATTCCATCATCAAGCAGGGTCACGACCAGCATCAGGATGGCCGCGACATCATCCCGCCGTTCGCGTATGAGGAGAAGGGCGCCCTCATCGAGTACCCGGGGAAGAACCTGACCGAGCGCGGGCGCGCCCTCCTCGTGGCCGGCTGCCGGGTCGAGGCGGCCTCGGCCGTGACGCCCGCGTTCGTCCCGCCCGCGGCGCCGAAGAAGCAGAAGGTCACCATCTGCCACGCCACGTCGAGCCCGACGAACCCCTACGTGGAGATCACGATCGCCCCCGAGGCGATCGTCACGCAGGGCCACGACCAGCATCAGGCGGGCCGGGACATCATCCCGCCGTTCTCGTACGAGAAGGACGGCGTCACGACCCGCTACCCCGGGAAGAACTGGGACACGGGGACCCAGGAACTGCTCGGCAACGGATGCCGCCCGCGCCGGAGTGATGACCGCCCCCTTGATGACGGGCCGGACGCACAGGTCGTCGTGTGCCATCAGGACGGCGGACTCCGGTACGTGCGCCTGGAGCTGGCATGGCGGGTGGCCATTGAGCCGCACGCCCTCAGCCACGCCGGCGACATCGTCCCGCCCTTCCGGTATCTGCAGGATGGCCGGACCGTCACGTACCCGGGGCACAACTGGGACGCTCCCGGCCGGGCGACCTTCGATGCCGGGTGCGTCGCGCCTCCGTCCCCCCCGGGGGTCAGCACCCCGGTCGAACCGGTCGTTCCCACCACGGCCTGCGTTGCGCCGAATGAGGATGGCACCTTCGATGCGGTCCTCGGGTACTCCAACCCCAATGCCACCTCGCAGGTGATCCCACGCGGTGGGGGCAATGCCATCACCGGCGACGCCGCGGCCGGCGCACCGGTGATCGTGGGCCAGCCGGAGTCGTTCGGACCGGGCACACGCCCCGTGGTGGTCCGGGTCCGCGGGGTCGGGGAGGACGGAACGGTCACGTGGACGCTGGTCAGCGGCGGGTCCACCCGGACGGCGACCGCGACGATCTCGTCATCGCGCTGCGCCGAGCCGGATCCGACGCCGCAGGCCTCGGTGCGCGTCGCCTGCGTGACCTCCAACCCCGACGGGAGCTACGACGCGCGCTTCGGGTACCAGAGCAATGAGTCATCGTCGTTCTCCCTCGCGGCGGGTCCCACGAACTCGGTGGCGATCGCCGGCGGGGCGGGAGGCGACCGGGGGCAGCCGACGGTGTTCGCGCCCGGCGTCACCGACGACGCATTCACGGTGCGGGGCGTGCCGGGTACCCGCTCGGTCACGTGGACGATTCTCAGCGGCAGCACCGCCCGGACGGCGACGGCGATGCGCACCTCGCTGCCATGTCCCGGCGAGAACACGCCCCTCGGGGAGCTTGCCGCGCCGGTCGGCATCTTCGTCACGTGCGTCATGCCCAATGCCGACGGCACCTACGACGCACTGTTCGGGTACGTGAACCCGAACAGTGCGGCGATCGGGGTCGCCATCGGCGCCATGAACAACGTCGCGCTCGCGCCCGGTGACCCCGGGGGGCAGGGACGCGGCCAGCCGGTGCTCTTCATGCCGGGCACGATGCGGAATGCGTTCACCGTCTTCGGCATCCCATCGAGCCAGGTCGCCACCTGGACGCTCGCGTTCCAGGGCACGCGGACGGCGGCCGCCAACGTGGGAATGCCCGTGCGGTGCGTGGACGCCCCGCCCGGCCCGGGCGACCCGAAGGATCCCGATGACCCGGAGGCGCTGGTCCCGACACCGCCGGTCGGCCCGTCCCCGACCCCGGCGACCCAGCAGCTCGGCGTATACCTCATGTGTGTCAGTCGGGTCACACGTGGCCGGTACTCGGCGACGTTCGGGTTCATCAACCCGGGGGCCGACCCCGTCAGCGTCCCGGCCGGGCCGTCGAACACGGTGTCGGGCGGAGCGGGTGCGGACCGCGGCCAGCCGACATACTTCATCCCCGGGCAGGTGGATGCGGCGTTCACCATCATGGGTATCGCGGCGGCGGCCCGCCCGGCGTGGACGATCACCCTGCCGAACCGGGAGGCGGTGACCGCCCAGGCCGATCCCACGGCGCCGCAGTGCGCCGCGACGCGGACGGATGATGAGAAGCCCGGTCTGTCGATCCGCGTCACGACGCCCCCACGGGTTGCCACCCGGCAACGCACCACCGTGACGGCCCGCCTGCGTAACCGCCAGACGCGACCGACCTACGACGTGGTGCTGACCATCCCGACCCCGCCGCTGCTGTCGGCGCCGACGCGGATCACATCGACGCCGGGGGCCGTCTGCCGCCCGCCCGCGGGTTCCTCGGCCCGGGAGGCCCAGGTCGGCGGCGGATCGGGCCCCACCACCTGCCGGATTGCGCAGTTGCTGCCCGGTGCCCAGATGCCGGTGATCCGGCTCACCACGACCGCCCGCCGTCAGGGTGCCGCCAGTGCCGTGGCCGCGGCCACGGGCCGCTCGGCGGCGTCCGCCCGGCTGACCGCCCAGGATGCGGCACCGCTGTCCGTGGTCGGCACCGGGACGCCCGTCACCGGCTGAGCCCCCGGGTGCGGGGCTACACTCCCGCGCCGTGCCCACCACCACCGCAACCCGCCCCCGCGTGTTCTCCGGGATGCGCCCCACCGGGCAACTGCACATCGGCCACTTCCTGGGTGCGCTGGGCAACTGGGTGCGGCTGCAGGATGAGTACGAGTGCATCTACTCGGTGGTGGACCTGCATGCGCTCACGACCGGCTACGAGGACGCCAAGGGCATCCATGCCGCGGGCCTCGAGATGGTGGCCGACTGGGTGGCCTGCGGGGTGGACCCCGGGCGCAGCGTCATCTTCCGCCAGAGTGACGTTCCGCAGCATGCCGAGCTCGCGGTGCTGCTGGGCATGATCACCCCGCTGTCGTGGCTTGAGCGGGTCCCCACCTACAAGGGGCAGATCGATGAGCTCGGCGATCACCTGCTCACCTACGGGTTCCTCGGCTACCCGCTCCTCCAAGCCGCGGACATCATCCTCTACAAGGCCACGCGGGTCCCGGTGGGGCAGGACCAGCTGCCGCACCTCGAACTGTCGCGCGAGGTGGTGCGGCGGTTCAACCATCTCTACGGACCGGTCTTCCCGGAGCCTGAGGCCATCATCTCCGAGGCCCCCCTGCTGCTCGGGATGGACGGCCGCAAGATGAGCAAGAGCTACGGCAACGTCATCACCCTGGCGTCGTCCGACACGGAGGTCGATGCGCAGGTGATGGGAATGGTCACCGATCCGCAGCGCATCCGGAAGGATGATCCCGGGGACCCGGAGGTGTGCAACGTCTTCTCCTGGCAGAGGCTGCTGGGGGCAAGCGACCCGGAGATCGCGGGGATCGTCGAGGGGTGCACCACCGCCACGCTGGGGTGCGTCGCGGACAAGCGGGACCTGGCGGCCCGGGTCAAGGACCTCATCCGACCGATACGCGAGCGCCGGGAGCGGCTGATGGATGACCCCGCCGGGCTCGAGGCGATCCTCGAGGAGGGTGCTGAGCGTGCCCGCGCCATCGCCGGGCCGGTCATGGCCGAGGCCACGGCGGCGATGGGCCTGTAGCCGCCGTGTGGGTCCAGCGCGCGCTCAGGATCGAGGCGCCCCTGCGCGGCGTGCATCCCACCACCCGTGAGGTCCTGGGCACGCTGCCCGATCTCGCCCGTACCCGTATCGGAATGCTCAACGTATTTATCCGGCGCACATCGGCCGCCCTCTCCCGCATTGGGGACGCACGCCCCGGCGTACGACGTGACCTCGACGCATGGCCCGATGACGCCGTGCGCGAGGACTCCCCGTACTGGACGCATGTCGTGGAGGGGCCCGACGACATACCGGCTCACGTGAAGGCGGTGATCGTGGGGCGATCGCCGCTGATCCCCGTTTCCGCCGGCCGCCCTGCCCTGGGCACGTGGCAGGGCATCTACCTGCTCGAGCACCGTGACCATGGCAGTGCACGGGACGTCATGCTCACCGCGTGGGGGGAGGCCGCATGAACGCCGGTATCCGGGATCGCCCGCGCCGGCGCCCGGTCATCGAGCGGGCGGTGTGGGTCCCGACGCGGGGTGTCCTTCGCGTGCTGGCGTACGGGGCCCTGCGCATGAAGGTGGCGGGTCAGGAGCACCTGCCGCCGGAGGGCCCGACGCTCATCGTGAGCAACCACGTGGCGTTCATCGATCCGCTGCTGGTCGCGGTCGCGGCGCTGCCGCGTCCGGTGTGGACCATGGGCAAGGAGGAGCTGTTCGGTCCGCGGCTTGTGGACGCCTGGCTGTCGCGCATCGGGGGGTTCCCCGTGCGCCGGCACTCCCCCGACGTCTGGTCGGTGCGCATGGGGCGTGACCTCCTGGCCCGCGGCGAGTCGCTGCTCATCTTCCCCGAGGGCGGTGTCACGCGCACGGGCCGGATGAGCCCGGCGTTCGCCGGGGCCGGCTACTTCGCCACGCGGCCCGATGTCACCGTCGTTCCGGCGGCGATCTGGGACTCTCAGATGCTACGCGGACCGGTGCGCGTGCGCTTCGGGGAGCCCATCGCGATGGACGACATCCGTGACTCGCCGCGTGCGGGCCGCAATCGCCGGGCCGTGGAGCGCATCATGTGGCACCTCACGGGCATGGTGCCGCTGGTGGGCGGCCCGGTTCAGGATCCGCCGAGCGGCCCGCCGGTGATCCCCCTGGTCGGCCGGGCCGCCAAGGAGGCGCTCCGCCGCGAGGCCGCCCGGGCCGGGGCGGCCGGCCCCCGATGACCCGGGGGGTTCCCGAGGCCCGCATCCGCGATGCGGTCGAGCGCCACGGGCGGGTCACCTTCTCCCGCGCGGGCGGCCCCGGGGGGCAGAACGTGAACGCGGTGTCCACGCAGGTGGAGGTGCGGGTCCCCATCTCGCGCATCCCCGTGTCGGTCCGCCGCCGGGACCTCATCCGGGAGCGTCTGGCCACACGGGTTACGGCCAACGACGACCTGCGGGCCACGGCGCGCCGCGAGCGGCATCAGGCCCGCAACCGTGCTCTTGCGGTGGACCGGCTCGTCGAACTCATCGTCGCGGCGATCGCGGAGGACCCGCGCCGCGTGCCCACGCGGCCCGGCGCGGCCGTTGAGCGCAGGCGCCGGGAGGAGCGGGAGCGCCGGCAGCACCGGAAGGCCGCCCGGCGGGAGCGGCCCGGGCCCGACTGAGCACGGCCGGGACGCGTCGGGCCGCTCCGCGGTGGTCCCACCCCGCGGGAGCGGAACACCGGGCGAGCCGTGCCGGTGGGCCGCTGCGGACCCCGGTACGGCTCGCCCGGTGGACGGCTAGATCTTGCTCTTGCCCTTGATGACGACCTTGGTCGCGGTGAAGGTCGGCGTGTAGGACGCGCTGTCGAACTTCATGCGCGCCTGGATGGTCGCCTTGAGGGTCACCGCCGAGTCATCAACCGACTCGCTCAGGATGGTGCACTTCACCTTGTCGGCCACGGCGTCCTTGTCGGACTTCTTGTCGGCGAAGCACTTCGTCTTGGCGTTGGTGATGATGGTGAAGGACTCGTCCTCGAGCATCTCCGACATCTTCTGGCGGTCCTTCTTGGCGATGCCCTTGACGATCCGGACCAAGGTCACGTCGAAGGTGCCGTCCTCCTCGCCCGAACCGTCGATCTCGACGTCGAGCGTCATGAGCTTCTTCGTCGCCTCCTTGGGAGGCACCTGATCGAACTGCACCGACCCGCGTGGCTTGCACGGGGTGCCCGTCGGCTGGCCGTCGGCACCGATCGTGGGCGGCGCTTGGCCCTCCGGGCAGTCGGGCATGTTCTGGTCCATCAGGCAGGGATTGGTATGGCTGGGCATGGTGCCCGGGGCGCATGGGGCCATGTCCGGGCGCCCCTGCCCGGGCTGTCCCCCCTGTCCGGGCTGTCCCCCCTGCCCGGGCTGTCCCCCCTGCCCGGGCTGTCCCCCCTGCCCGGGCTGTCCCCCCTGCCCGGGCTGTCCCCCCTGCCCGCTGGGGATGCAGGGCCGCTGCTGGGTGGGCTGCTGGCCGGGTGCACACGGGGGAGGCTGGTTGGTCTGACCGCTAGGGATGCAGGGCTGCTGCTGGGTGGGCTGCTGGCCGACTGCGCACGGGGGATACCCACCGGACTGGGCGCCGGCGGAGCCGATGCCGATCACCACTGCGCTGACGCCCACCAGCGCACCCGCGGCGACTTGGGAATAGCGGTTCATGGGATACACCTCGCTGTGTGGAGAGTGGCCTGACTTCGGGACGAGTGTAGCGTCCCATACGGAGTATGGGGAACCACGCGCGGTCGGGCCGGACCTCCCAGCGCCCCGGGCCTATGCCAGTGGGTCCTCCACCAGGTCGTCGCGCAGCCTCACGGCGTCGCGCAGGTAGCAGTGCACCACCCCTCGGGCGGTGGGCATGTAGGCATGGAACATCACGCGCACGCACCGGGGCAGGGAATCGGGCACGGGGATCTCCGTGGCGCAGAGCAGGGGGACGCCGGTCAGGCCCATCTCACGGGCGGCGACGGCGGGGAACTGGCTCGTGACATCGGCGGTCGCGGTGAAGATGAGCGAGACCATGTCGTCGGGGTTGAGGGCGTTGCGGGCGATCATGTCGTCCAGCAGCAGGCGCGTGGCCGACACGACCTCCTCCGGGGTGTCCTCGGCAAGGGTGATGGCGCCCCGGACCCCGCGCACGCGCACGCTCACCGGGTGGCACCCACCTGCGCGTCGAGGCGGGCGAGCTCGGCGGACGAGAGCAAGCGGTGCTGGCCGCGCGCCAGGCCGCCCAGACCGACGCCGGCGTAGCGGGTGCGCACCAAGCGCCTCACATCGTGGCCGACGGCCTCGCACATGCGGCGCACCTGGCGGTTGCGCCCCTCGGTGATCTCGATGCGCAGCCAGGTGCCGCCCTGGGCCCGTCGCTCCAGGACCTCGACCGCCGCGGGCTGCGTGGGCCCGTCCTCGAGTTGAATGCCAGTCCTCAGCGTGCGCACGGTCGCGGACGATACCCGTCCGTCAACCAACGCCTCGTAGGTCTTGGGGACCTTCGAGCGCGGGTGCATGAGGCGGTGGGCCAGGTCACCATCGTTGGTGATGAGCAGCAGGCCGGTGGTGTCGATGTCCAGCCGTCCGATGGGGTACAGGCGTACATCGGCGGGCAGGCCATCGAGCACCGTGGGACGGCCCTCCGGGTCGGACGCGGTGGACACCACGCCCATGGCCTTGTTGAGCATGTAGGTGCGGATGGGCTCGGCACGCACGCGCCGGCCATCCACGGCGATCACGTCCCGATCGGAGACGATCTGGCCGACGGCCGCCACCGCACCATTCACAGTGACCCGCCCCTCCGAGACCAGGCCCTCGGCCGCGCGGCGGCTCGCGACCCCGGCCTGCGCCAGGGCGCGATGCACGCGCATGTCAGGCATCGCCGGTCTCGGCCTCCGCGATGAGGTCGGCGTGCTCCAGCCGGGCGCGCAGCGCCCCGGCCTCGGGCCCCGTCAGCTCGAAGCGCTCGAGCGTCGGCAGGTCGCCGCGCCGGGCCAGGCCGAAGCGCTCGAGGAACGCGGTCGTGGTGCGGTAGGTGGTGGGCCCGGCGTGGGGCCGGTCCGCCTCCTCGATGAGGCCGCGGTCGAGCAGGCTGCTCACCGTACTGTCCACGTCAACCCCGCGCAGGCGACCGATCTCGCGCCGGGTCACCGGCTCGAGATAGGCCACCACCGCGAGCGTCTCGAGCGCGGCGGGGGAGAGGCGATCCTCCCGGGGGCGCGCGCGGAGCGCGTCGCACGCAGCGGCGAGGTCGCCGCGGGTGCGCAGCGCCCAGCCGCCGGCCACCTCGGCCAGTTCCAGCCCCGTGTCCGGGCCGTGGCGCCCGCGCACCTCCTCGAGGGCACCGGCAATGCCGTCCGGCCCCTCGCCGGTGATGTCCTGAATCGTGGCGACCTCGAGGGGCTCCGGCGCGATAAAGAGCAGGGCCTCGATGGTGCGCGCCAGATCGTTCATGCCCGCGTTCCGGTGATCAGGATGTCGCCGAAGGGCACGTCCTGGCGCAGTTCGGCCTCCCCGCGCCGTACGAGTTCGAGCGCCGCCAGCAGCGTGAGGGCCTCCTCCAGCCGGTCACAGTCCGCGACGATCCGGTCGAACGAGACCTCCCGCAGGCGCGCCAGGGAGTCGCGCAGGCGGACCAGCAGTTCGGGGAGGGGCCGCCGTACCACGCCCATGTGCGCGAGTGACGGCGCGGGCGGTGCCACGACCATCCGGTCAATGGCGGCGCTGAGGCGCGCCGGGTCATCATGCACGGGCACCGGGGTGGCGGTACCCGGCGGTACCCGGCGGTACCGGGGGCGCTCCGCGGCGCGCAGCCGGTCGGCCAGCCAGAGGGCGGCGCGCTGGAAGGGCGCGTAGGCGACGAGGCGACCGACGAGTGCCTCGCGCATCGCAAGCGCGTCGGCATCCGGCTCGTCCTCGACCTCCTCTCCGAGCATGCGCCGGCCCTTCAGGTCGGCGATGGCGGCGAGCAGCAGGACGAGCTGGCTCGCGGCATCAATCTCCCACCGCTCGTCGGTCGCCGGGGTGACCGCCTCCTCGACGAGGTCGGCGAGAGGCAGCTCGAGCAGGTCGACCTCGTCCCTGAGCAGCAGGGTGAGCAAGAGGTCAAAGGGACCCTGGAAGAGGTCGATCTCGACCTCCTGCGTGAGGGCCGCACTCGCATCACGGGCAGGCACCCCGCCAAGGTTACCGGCATCCCCGGCGCGTCCCTCCGCGGGGTTCGTCCCGCGCATGCGATCATGCGACCCGATGGGCATCCGCACATCCGACCGCATCGCGGGAATCCCGCACTACGAGCCCGGCCTCACCATGGCCGAGGTCATGGCCGGCTACGGCCTCACGTCCGTGGTCAAGCTGGCATCGAACGAGAGCCCGTTCCCGCCCCTGCCCGAGGTGGCGGCGGTGATCGACGCGGGGCTTGCCGGCCTCAACCGGTACCCCGACGGTGCGGCCCGTGACCTGCGCGACGCCCTGGCCGTGTGCCACGGCGTCGGGCGCTCGCAGGTGACGGTGGGCAATGGGTCGTGCGAGATCATCGTGCACGCCGGCGTGGCCCTGCTGGACCCCGGCAGCACGGTGGTCCACGCAGACCCGTCATTCGCCATCTACCCGCACCTCGCGGCCGGCGCCGGCGCCGTGGGCATCGCCGTGCCACTCGCCCCGGACGGCGGGCACGACCTCGACGCCATGGCCGCGGCGGTGGACGAGCGCACGCGTCTGGTCATCGTGTGCAACCCCAACAACCCCACCGGTGTCTACCGAACCGCCGATGAGATCGAGCGCTTCCTCGGGCTGATCCCCGACGACCTCGCCGTGCTCGTGGACGAGGCGTACTACGACTTCGTGGGCGAGCCCGATCGCGGCCGCGTTGCCGTGCTCGCGCGCACACGCCCGAACCTGCTGGTCACGCGCACGTTCAGTAAGGCCTACGGCCTCTGCGGCCTCCGGGTGGGGTACGGCATCGGGTCCGAGTCGTGGGTCGATGCCCTCGAGGCCGTGCGGCAGCCGTTCAACACCAACCACCTCGCGCAGATCGCGGCGCTCGAGAGTCTCCGGCACCCCGCCGCCATCCAGGCCCGCGTGGACGAGGCCATCGCGGAGCGCGACCGGATGTCTGCAGCGTTGCGGGAGATGGGTGTGCCCTTTACGCCGAGCCACGGCAACTTTATCCTCATGGAGCCGCCGGACCCGGGCATGGATGCCCGCGTCCTGCACGAGGCGCTCCTCCGGGGGGGCGTCATCGTCCGTGATGGCTCCGCTCTGGGGTGCCCCGGCACCCTGCGCGTGACCATCGGGGCGCCATCCGAGAACGATGCCTTCCTCGCCGCCCTCGGGGCGGTCGCAGGTATCCACACACACGTATAGGGAGACTGTCCGCAGCCATGATGATCGTGATGAAGGAAGGCGCGAGCGACGGCCACATCCAGGCCGTCGTCGATCGCGTGACCGCCGCCGGGGCCCAGGCCCACGTGTCGCGCGGCGAGTTCGTCACGGTCATCGGCGCGATCGGTGACGACCGCGAGATCATCGCCCATCTCGACCTGGCGGGTCAGGAGGGCGTCGAGCGGGTCGTGCCGATCCTCAAGCCCTACAAGCTCGTGTCCCGTGAGTTCCGTCACGGCGACCTGCCGGTGGTGGTGGACGGCGCGAAGGCCGGAGGCGGCGCGTTCTGCCTCATCGCCGGACCCTGCACGGTGGAGACGCGGGAGCAGACGCTCGGGACGGCCCGTGTGGTCAAGGCCGCGGGCGCCGCGATGCTGCGCGGCGGCGCCTACAAGCCGCGCACCTCGCCGTACACCTTCCAGGGGCTTGGTGTCCCTGCACTGGAGATCCTCGCGGAGGCAAAGGCGGAGACCGGGCTGCCCGTCGTGACCGAGCTCATGGACATCCGGCAGCTCGACGACATCCTCGCGGTGGCCGATGTCATCCAGCTCGGTGCGCGCAACATGCAGAACTTCGACCTCATGCGCGAGGTCGGGCGCACTGACAAGGCCGTGCTGCTCAAGCGCGGACTCGCCAACACGATCGAGGAGTGGCTGCTCTCCGCCGAGTACATCGCGAAGGAGGGCAACGAGCGCATCATGCTGTGCGAGCGGGGCATCCGCACGTTCGAGACCGCGACGCGGTCGACGCTCGACCTCTCGGCCGTACCGGTGGCCAAGAACCTCTCGGCGCTGCCGGTGATCGTGGACCCGTCGCATGCGATGGGACGCCGTGACTTCATCCTGCCGATGGCCCGCGCCGCGGTGGCGGCCGGCGCCGATGGCCTGATCGTCGAGGTGCATCCGTCGCCCGAGCACGCCCTGTGCGACGGCCCGCAGGCCCTGCACGCCGACACGTTCGGCGCCTGGGTCGCCGACGTCAAGCGCGTGGTGGACCTCATGGGCCTCGTCATGGCGGGCGGCGAGCCCGTGGCAGCCGGGGTCTAGATGGCGACGGCCGGCCCGGGTGGCCCGGTCGCCCTCGTCGGCGTCGGCCTCATCGGCGGCTCGCTCGGCCTCGCACTGCGCGCCCGCGGGGTGGCGTCGGATGTCCGCGGCGTTGATCCGGCGCCCGGCGCCCTCGACGCCGCGCTGCGGTGCGGTGCCATCACCACGGGCTGCGACGACATCCCCACGGCCGTGAGCGGCGCCGATGTGGTGGTGGTGTGCGCTCCCGTCGGGGCGATCCCCGGCCTGGTGCACGACGTACTGGCGGTCGCCGACGAGGGCACGGTGGTCACCGATGCCGGGTCGGCCAAGTCGGCGGTGCTCCAGGCGCTCACCCCCGCGGAGCGCGAGCGGTTCTGCGGGGGGCATCCCGTGGCCGGCGGTGAGCAGTCGGGTGTCCAGGGGGCACGCGCGGACCTGTTCGAGGGTGCCATCTGGTTCCTCACGCCCACCGCCGAGACCCGACCCGCCCTGCTCGAGCGCGTCCACGGGATGGTGGCGGCCACGGGCGCCGTCCCGGTAGCCGTGGCCGCCGACGTGCACGACCATCTCATGGCGCTGGTATCCCACCTGCCGCACGTCCTGGCGTCGGCGCTCATGCGCCAGGCCGCGTCCACCGCGCCGCAGGGGCGCGAGGCACTCCGGTCCGCCGGTCCGTCCTTCCGTGACCTCACCCGCGTGGCAGGGGCCAATCCGCGCCTCTGGGCCGACATCCTCCTGAGCAACCGCGACGCCGTGCTCGCCGAGACCCGCCGGCACCGGACCCAGCTCGCGGATGTCGAGGCGGCGCTTGAGCGCGGTGACCGCGAGTGGCTCGAGGCCTTCTTCGCCACCGCGGCCACGGGTCGGCAACGCCTGCTGGACCAGGAGGACACCGGCGGCGGGGAGGTGGTGCGCATCGTCGTCGCAGTGCCCAACCGCCCCGGCGTGCTCAGCGAGATCGCCACGGCCCTCGGGCATGCCCACATCAACATCGAGGACCTGCACCTCAGCCCCGCCCGTGCCGACGAGCCGTTCGGATCCCTCGCGCTCGATGTGGTGGGCGAGGATGCCGCGGCCCGGGCGCTCGCCCTGATCAGTGCGAATGGCTTCGGCGCGGCCGTCGGCGAATGACCCCGGACCCGGAGGCCTGATGGGTACCCGGCACGTCGGGACCCCGGGGATGGTGACGGACGCGGACGCCCTGCCCGGGCGTACCGAGACCATCCGCGTGCCCGACGCCCATGAGGTCCTGGGCCACCCGCTGCTGCCGCCCTTTCCGGACGGGTACGAGCAGATCGTGGTCGGCATGGGCTGCTTCTGGGGGGCCGAGCGCCGGTTCTGGGCGCAGCCGGGAGTCTGGACGACCGCGGTGGGGTATGCCGGCGGCATCACGCGCAACCCGCTGTATGAGGAGGTCTGTACGGGGCTCACCGGGCATGCCGAGGTGGTTCTCGCCGTGTTCGATCCGGCCGTCACGCCGTACGCCCGGCTGCTGGAGGTGTTCTGGGAGGGTCATGACCCCACGGAGGGAGTCCGCCAGGGCACCGCCGGGGGCCCGCCGTCCCGCGCGGCCATCTACGGGAGGGGCGCGCGGCCGCGCCGGATCGCCGCGGGCTCGCGCGACCTGTTCCAGTGGGCGCTCGACGCGGCGGGCGCACGGCCCATCACCACCGAGATCACCGAGGCGGGGCCCTTCTACTACGCCGAGGCGTACCACCAGCAGTACCTGTACCGGAACCCGGGCGGGTACTGCGGGCTGGGCGGCACCGGGGTCACCTGCCCGGCGGGCATCGCCGGGCTCGCCTGACGCGCATGGACGGCCTGCAGGCGCCCCGCGTGCTGGCCGCCGCCGACTTCGACGCGGCCCGGACGGTGGCGGATGAGTGGTTCGGTCACCCGGTGGGTCTCACCCTGCATCGCTTGTTCTTCGATCAGTTGGGCCCCCATGGGGTATGGATTGCGCGGGACGACGGCGCCCCCGCGGGCTTCCTCCTCGGGTTGGTGAGCCTGGCGGAGCCCGACCTCGCCTACGTCCACCTGCACGCGGTTGACCCGGCGCTGCGCGGTCAGGGGATCGGGGCGTTGCTGTACCGGGAGTTCGGGAGGCGGGCGATGGGGCGGGGGTGCACGCGCATGCGCGCGCTCGCGGCTCCCGGCCGCCCCGGCTCCATCGCGTTCCACCGCGCCCTCGGGTTCGAGGGGCCCCTCGTCGCGGGGCACCTCGGCCCCGGCGAGGACCGCATCGTGTTCGAGCGGGCCCTGCCGCTTCCCTAGCCGAGGACGTCGGTCAGGAAGGCGTCGATCACCCGGCTGAGCGAGCCGCCGCGCCAGGCCAGCGGACTCGCGGCCTCATCCTCCACCACGAACTCCGCGGCGGGGATCAGCGTGGCCCAGCGCTGGGCGATCCACAGGGGGTGGTCGGGGTCGAGCCGGTCGCGGCTTCCGATCACCAGGGTCGGGCAGGCGATCGCCCGCAGGGCGTCCTCGCCGTCGAATGCGGCGCCGGCCGGTGTTGCCCGCAACGCGGCGGCCACGGCCCCGGGGTCGTCGTGCCGCTCCATTCGCTGACGCATGGCCATGCGGATGAGCGCATGGGCCGCCGGGTCGGCTCCCGGTGTGCCGTGGGCCTGCACGAAGCCGTCGGCCCCGCCCGACTCGAGCCCCGCGGCAAGGCGCTCCCAGCGGGCGGGGTCACGGGTGGCGGTACCCAGGTGGGCGGGCGTGATGGCCACCAGGGCGTTCACGCGCGACGGGTGGGCGAGGGCCAGTGCAGCGGCCACCGCCGCACCCATTGATACCCCCACGAGGGTGGCCCGCCCGGCACCGCGGTCGTCGAGCACGTGCACGGCGTCGGCCACCATCTGGCCGTAGCGGTAGTCCGCGGGGGATGGAGCAGGGGACGACGCCCCGTGCCCCCGCGCGTCGTAGGCGATCACCCGGAATCCAGCCCGCACGAGGCCCGTTGCACCGTGCACCACATAGCGCCGGGTGGCCGAGAGTCCGTGAAGCATCAGGATGACCGGCCCCGACCCGTCGTCGTCGCCCCTCAGGACCACGCCGTCCGCCTTGACCGCGAAGGCGCTCATGCCGAGGGGTCGAGCACGCCAAACAGGCTCGCCGAATGCCGCTCGATGAATGCCGGTCCCACGCCATTGATCCCGAGCAGTGATGCCTCGTCACGGGGACGGTGCACGGCGATCGCCCGGAGCGCGCGGTCAGCGCAAACGGTGTACGCGGGCGTACCGTCCGCGCGCTCGCGCCGCCACTCGCGCAGGCGCTCGAACATCGCCTGGTCGGCGGGCGCGAGGTCGGGGTGATCCGCCCCGGGCCGACCCGCCGGCCCGGCCGCAGGGGCAACACGCCGGGCGGTGGCGGGACCAGCGGGCGGCACCGCCTCGGGCGGCAGCGGGTCGCATACGTCGCAGCATCGCCCGCTGGGGGCACCCACGGCGGGGTCGCCGAAGTGGGTGAGGATCACCCGGCGGCGGCAGCCATCGGCATCTACGTATCCGGTGATTGCCCGGTACCCACTCCACGCCCGGTTGCGTGCGGCCCGGGGGTCGCCGCCCGGTACGCCGCGGTCATCGGTGGCGAACCGGATGAGCCGGCCGAGGTCGGCACGCATGGCCAGCAGCACGGCCCGGCCGGGCATCCCGTCCCGGCCCGCACGGCCGGCCTCCTGGTAGTAGGCCTCCAGCGATGTGGGGATGGACCAGTGCCACACGCCCCGCACATCCGCGCGGTCGATACCCATGCCGAACGCGTTGGTGGCCGCCATGACGTCGGCGTTACCGGACATGAACGACTCCTGAGCCCGTGTGCGGTCGTCATCGGACATTCCCGCGTGGTAGCCCACCGCGCGGAAGCCGCGTGCGGCAAGGCCCTCGGCGACCTCCTCGGTGGCCCGGCGCGTGCCGCAGTAGACGATGGCGGGGATTCCCCCGGCGCCGGCGAGCCCGGCCTCGAGCGCGGCCCACTTACGCGCGACCGCCCCCTTGCCGTCAAGGCGGATGACGTCGAGTGACAGGTTGGGCCGGTCGAACCCGGTGCGAACGGTCACCGGGTCGCGCAGGCCGAGCCGGCGGACGATCTCGTCCGATACGTCGGGCGTTGCCGTGGCGGTGAGGGCCATCATCGCGCGCGGCGCGAGCAGGTCGCGCAGCCGGGCGAGGTGCAGGTACTCGGGACGGAAGTCGTGCCCCCACTCCGCCAGGCAATGGGCCTCGTCGATTGCCAGCAGGTCCACCGGGTTGGCCCGCACGGCATCGGTGAAGGCCTCGTGCACGAATCGCTCGGGGGCGCACAGAACCAGGCGCGCCTCGCCCCGCCCGATCGCGTTGATGGCCGCGTATGCCTCGCGTGGTGACTGCAGGCTCGTCACCATGGCCACCGGCAGGCCCATGTCGGCCAGACGGTCGTGCTGGTCCTGAATGAGTGCGATCAGCGGGCTCACCACCACGGTGAGGCCCCCGCCCGCGAAGGCGGGCGCCTGGAAGCACAGCGACTTGCCCGACCCGGTCGGCATCACCACGAGCGAGTCGGCCCCCGCGAGGGACGCAAGGATCGGCCGGTCCTGTCCGTGGCGCAGCGCAGTCACGCCCATCTGGGCGAGCACGTCGCGCAGTGGGAGTGGCCGACCGCCACGGGGGGCCATGGGGGCGTCCAGGGCGTCGCGGCGGGCGCGCAGCGGCCCGGCGATGAGGCCTAGGGAGGCCCGGGCCTCGCCCCCGAGATCGTGCCACCCCTCGCGAAGGCCCTGCAGCAGGCGGTCGGCGGTTGCGGCGTCGTCGGGCGCGATCGCCCCGCGGACTTCCGCCCGCGCGATGATGTGGGCCAGATCGGCCACGGGATCCACGGGCAGATGCGTCAGGGTGCTCACGGGCGGTCGAGGGTAGCGCTGGCGCCGGACCCCTAGGATTGCGCCCCGATGAGCAGTCTCACCTTCCGCCCGGCACCCGCAGTGGCGGGCACGGTCGCCGTGCCCCCGGACAAGTCCATTACCCACCGGGCCTTCCTGCTGGCCGCCATCTCCGACCGATCCGTGGTGGTGGAGAACCCCCTGGCATCCGAGGACACCGCGGCCACGCTCGCGGCCGTCGCGGCGATGGGCGCCGGGGTTGACGGGGACGTCGGGACGGGCCGCGTGGTGGTGGCGGGCCGGGGCCTGCGCGGGCTCACCCCGCCGCCGGTCATCGACTGCATGAACGCCGGGACGCTGATGCGCCTGGCCGCGGGCATCCTCGTGGGCCAGCCGCCCGGAGGGGTTACCGTGCTCGACGGCGACGAATCGCTGCGCCGGCGGCCCATGGCACGCATCGCCGACCCGCTCGTGGCGATGGGCGCCGCCGTCAGTCCCGCACCGGGCGGGACGCCCCCGCTCGCGGTCCACCCCGGACGCCCGCTGCACGGGACGACCCACGACCTGGCCATCGCGAGCGCGCAGGTGAAGAGCGCCATCCTGCTGGCAGCGTTGAGCGCCGAGGGCGAGACATGGGTGCGCGAGCCGGTGCCCTCGCGGGACCACACGGAGCGGATGCTCCGCGCCGCCGGCGTGGACGTGCGGGAGCGCGACGGCATGGTGGGCGTCGCCGGGCCCGTGCGGGGGATCTCCCTGCCCGACATCCTCGTGCCGGGGGACTTCTCGTCGGCGGCGTTCGCCATCGTGCTCGGCGTCCTGCGGGGCGACCCCGGGGTGCGGGTGACCGGCGTCAACCTCAACCCGGGGCGCACCGGGCTGCTCGCGGTGCTGCGGCGCATGGGCGCTGACGTGCGGGTGGAGCCGGGGCCCGACGTCGCCGGCGAGCCCGCAGGCGATGTGGTCGCCCGCTGCGGGGGGATGCTGCAGGCCACCGAGGTCACCGCCGACGAGGTACCGGCGATGGTGGACGAGATCCCGCTGGTCGGCCTGCTCGGTGCCCTCGCCGCCGGCACAACCGTCGTGAGCGGCGCCGCCGAGTTGCGCGTGAAGGAGAGCGACCGCATCCGGGCGGTGGTCGGATTGCTCCGCGCCGTGGGCGCTGATGCCGAGGAGCGCGACGACGGCTTCGTCGTGCGTGGGCAGATGACCCTCGCCGGAGGCGAGGTGGACTCCGGGGGCGACCACCGGCTGGCCATGCTCGGCGCGCTCGCGGGCATCGTGAGCGCGGCCGGGGTCACCGTGCATGGCATGGAGGCCGCGGCCGTGTCGTACCCCGGTTTCGTGGGCGACATGGCCACGCTCGGGGCGGTGTCCGGGTGATCGTCGCCATTGACGGACCGGCCGGTGCCGGCAAGAGCACGGTGGCCCGTGGTGTCGCCCGTGCACTCGGCATCGGATACCTCGACACGGGCGCCATGTACCGGGCGCTCACGCTCGTGGCCCTGCGCTCCGGGGTGCCCTGTGACGACGACGCCGCGCTTGCCCGCCTCGCGCGCGAGCACCCGGTGCACCTCGAGCAGGGCCCCGCCGGCGTGCGGGTCATCATCCGCGGCGATGACGTCACCGCGGCCATCCGCGAGACCGAGGTCACCGCCTCGGTATCCGAGGTGGCGGCCCACCCCGGGGTACGCCTCGAGATGGTGGCGCGCCAGCGCGATCTGATGGCACAGGGTGACTGGGTGTGCGACGGCCGCGACATCGGCAGCGTGGTGTTCCCCGGTGCCGAGGTGAAGGTGTTCCTCACCGCGTCCGTGAGTGAGCGGGCCCGTCGGCGTCACGCCGAATTGGTGGCGGCAGGCGAGACGGTGGATCTGCGGGCCATCCGCGATGGCGTCGAGCGGCGCGACCACGCCGACTCATCCCGGGCCGCGAGCCCGCTGGTGGTGGCGGACGGCGCGGCGGTCCTCGACACCACGGGCCTCGGGGTTGACGAGGTGGTGGCGCGCATCGCCGGGATGGCGCGGGACGTGACGTCATGAGCGGCGCTCCCGTCACGCCCCCCCGGGGTGCCGGTCCCGAGTCGGCGGACGACGTCCACATCACCACGTGGTGGTGGCTGATCGGCCGGGTGCTCGTGTCCATCTACTTCCGGGTCCGGTACCGCGCGCGGCGGGTGCGCGGCAAGGCGCACATCCCGCGCACGGGCGCCGTGCTGATCGTGGCCAACCACATGACCGGCAATGACCCCTTCCTGGTGGGCTGGTCGGCGATCCCGCGCCGGGCCTACTACATGGCGAAGTCCGAGCTCTTCGCGAACCGCGCGCAGCGCGTGCTCATCGGGACCCTCGGCGCGTTCCCCATCCGCCGTGGCGAGGCCGACCGGACGGCGATGCGCATTGCACGGGGGCTTCTCGCCCGGGGCGAGGTCGTCGTCATGTTCCCCGAGGGTACCCGGTCGCGTGACCAGCGCCTGCGCAGGCCCTACCCCGGTGCGGCGTCGCTGGGCCTGCCCGACGACGTCACCGTGATCCCGGCGGCCATCTGGGGTATCCAGGACCGATACGGCCCGTCACGGGTCATCTTCGGCGCGCCCATCACGAAGGAGGGCCTCACGGGGTCACGCGGCGCCCAGGCCGGTCAGTTGGCGCTGCGGATGATGGCCGCCATTGCGGCGCTGCTGCCCGGGATCGGCGGTCCCGACCAGACTCCTCCGGCGCGGCTTGCCACAATGGACGACGAATGAGCGACGAGACGCCCGCAGGCGGCCGCCCGAAGGCATCGCGGCCCGGAATGCCCGACCGTCCGCGTGGCCGGGAACGGCACGCGGCCCGGGGCAGCACCGTTGCCCACGGGCAGCCGGTCGTGGCAGTGGTCGGCTACCCCAACGTCGGGAAGTCGACGCTGTTCAATCGCCTCACGGGTCGCCGCGAGGCCGTGGTGGACGCGAAGCCGGGCGCCACCCGGGATCGGCGGCAGGGCGGAGCCGAGTGGAACGGCCGGCAGTTCCAGATCCTCGACACGGGCGGGATCGACGAGGCCGACGAGTCGGTGATGGCGCGTGACATCGCGGCCCAGGCCATCCGGGCCATTGACGAGGCCGACCTGATCCTCTTCGTGGTGGATGCCATGGTGGGGGCCACCCCCGGTGACCTCGAGGTGGCCGAGCGCCTGCGGCGCTCGCGCCGGCCGATCATCGTCGTGGCCAACAAGTGCGACAACGACGCGGCGGAGATCCGGGCGCAGGACCTGTGGGGCCTGGGCCTGGGCGAGGTGGTCACCGTGTCGGCGCTGCATGGCCGCAGCATCGGTGACTTCCTCGACCTGCTGGTTGAGAGCCTCCCCGACCCGCAGGAGGAGGACGGCGACGATACGACCGGCCGCATGCCCGCCCTGTGCATCATGGGCCGTCCGAACGTCGGCAAGAGCTCCATCCTCAACGCGCTGCTCGGCGAGGAGCGCATGATCGTCCAGGACCTGCCGGGCACCACGCGTGACCCCGTGGACACCATCATCGAGTTCGAGGGCCGCGAGATCGTCCTCATCGACACCGCGGGGCTGCGACGGCGCGGGCGGATGCGCGAGCGCGTGGAGGTGTACAGCCAGCAGCGCGCCCTCGAGGCCGCCGAGCGGTCCGACGTTGCGATCGTGGTGGCCGACGCCACCGAGGGCATCACCGAGGCCGATCTGGCTGCCTGCGATCAGGCCGCCCGGAACCACTGCGCAACACTGATCGCCCTGAACAAGTGGGACCTCGCGCGCCCCGACCTCACCGACCTCGCGGGCCGGGTGCGGCGGAAGAGCCGCCAGCACCCGCCGATCATTGCCTGCTCGGCGATCACCGGCGAGGGGCTGGATCGCCTTCTCCCCGCCGCCCTGCGGCTGTACGCAACGAGCCACGAACGCCTCTCCACCCATGACCTCAATACCGCTCTGCGTGAGCTCGCCGAGGAGCGCCCGGGCCCGCGCTCGGGCCGGCAGCAGTTGTCGATGCGGTTCCTCGTGCAGACGGGCATCGGGCCCCCGGTGTTCCGCCTCGAGGTCAACGACCGTTCGCTGATGACCCGCGACTACGGCTTCTGGCTCGAGAACCGGCTGCGCGAGCGCTTCGGCCTCGCGGGCGTGCCTGTGGACATCGAGGTGAGGAGCCGCCGGTGAGCCACGTGGTGGTGGTGGGAGCCGGGGCGTGGGGGTGCACATTTGCGCGGGTGGCCGCCCTCGCCGGTGCGCCGGTGACGCTCGCCTGCCGGACGCGCGAGCAGGCGTCGGTGCTGGGTGAGACCCGCCACGACCGGGCGCACCTGGGGGACGTTGCGCTGCCCGACGGGGTGCACGTGACCCATGCCGGTGATCCGGCGGCCCTCGACGGCGCCCGGATCGTCGTCATCGCGATGCCCAGCCGCGTCGTCGCCGACGAGGCCCCGTCCATCGCCGCGCGCATGCCCGGGGACGCGGGCCTGCTCTCCCTGACGAAGGGCCTCGAGCCCGGCACCGGGCGGGTGCTGTCGGAGGTCTGGCGCGATGCCCTGCCCGCCGGTACGCCCTTCGCCGTCCTCTCGGGTCCCAATCACGCCGAGGAGATCGCACTCGGTCACCCCGCGGCCGCGGTCGTCAGCGGCGATCCCGCCCTGGCTGCCCTCGTGCAGGGAACGGTGTCCGGGCCGGCATTCCGGGTGTATGTCAACGACGACCTCGTCGGCGTCGAGTTGTGCGGGGCGGCGAAGAACGTGATCGCCCTCGCGGCCGGGATGTCGGACGGGCTGGGCTTCGGTGACAACGCCAAGGCCGCTCTCATCACCCGCGGCCTTGCCGAGATCACCCGCCTCGGAGCCGCGGCCGGTGCCCGCGACGCGACGTTCCGGGGCCTCGCGGGTATGGGTGACCTCATTGCGACGTGCACGAGCCGCCACAGTCGCAACCGGAGGGCAGGCGAGCTGATCGCCCGGGGAATGCCCGCCGCGGATGTGGAGCAGGAGATCGGCCAGGTGGTCGAGGGCCTCGCGACGGTACGCAGCCTCGTCGTGCGGGCCGGCCGGGCCGGGGTCGAGCTGCCCATCTCCGAGCAGGTGGCCGCGGCGGCCTTCGCGGGGCGCCCCCCCGCCGAGTGCCTCCAGGCGCTGATGGGGCGCGCACCGGCCACCGAGGCGTGACGCCCGCGCGCGCGTTCTGAACCGAGCCTTTACCCGCGCGGCGCGGGGCGGGCGCCGCGGCGGTCTAGCGTGGGCCGCGTCCACGCCGTCGGAGGTTCCGCGTCCATGAACATGTCCAGCCGATCGAGGCGCCGGCGACGCCATCTCATCCCGGTCGTCGCGCTCGCCGCCGTGGGTGCGGCGGGCGGGGCCGTCGTGGTCGCCGGCTGTGGCGACAGCGCGTCCGCCGTGTCGGCCCCGGCATCCATCGCTGGCTACATCCCCGCGCAGAGCCCGCTCTACGTGCAGGTGTCCACCGACACCGACGGGCCCCAGTGGACCAACCTCATGCGCCTGGGTGCGCTGTTCCCGGGCTTCGGGTCCATGCGGGCCGAAGTCGACCGGGTGCTCGCCCGCGAGGGCGTGGACTGGGAGCGCGATCTCGCGCCGCTGCTCGGCGAGTCCGCCGCCGTCGCCGCAACCGGGGTTCCCGACGCGGGCTCGCCGGGTGGCCCGTCCGCGACCGCCGCGACGGCCCATGATCTGTCGATCGTCGTGGTGGTGCAGATCGCCCCGGGCCGCGCGGACGACGTCAAGGCGCTGATCACCAAGGCCCCCGGGGGGTTGACGGCGGCCGGCACCCGGGACGGTGCCACGCTGTACACCGACTCCACCGCCGGCATGAATGCGGCGGTCACCGATGAGTCGCTCATCATCGGCTCCGGGGCGGCGGTCGTGACGCAGGCCCTTGAGGCCCATGCGGCCGGCGGCAACGCCACCCTGGCCGGCGTGGTCCGCTTCAACGAGGCCCTGGCGCTGCTGCCCGAGGACGTCTTCGCGCTCGCCTATGTGAATCTCGATGTGGTCGGTGGGGCGGCGCGTGAGGTGGTGCCGCAGATCGCACCGCTCGCGGACGGCCAGATGACGGGCGCCGCCGCGGTATCGGTGACCGCCGAGCCCGACGGGCTGCGCATGAAGGCCGTCCTCGTGGACGCCCCGCCCATCCTGACGCAACACGAATTCGTCCCGGCCCTCACGGCCCGCGCGCCGGCCGACACCGTGGCCTACGTCGGCTTCAACCGGCTCGCCGACACCGTGCAGGCGGCCCTCGCCACGGCATCCTCACGCGCATCGGGTGAGACGAAGAAGCAGGTCGAGGTCATCACGGATCAGCTGCCGCGGCTCCTGGGCGTCAACGCCGCCGACCTGCGCAACCTCGCCGGCGGCGAACACGCGCTGGTGGTGGGGGGTACGGGGCCGAGCCCCCGGGTCGTCCTCGCCCTCGACGTCGCGGACGGCGCCGGCGCGGCGAAGAGCCTCGCGGCCCTCACGAGATCCGTGCCCGCGGTCATCCGGACGTTCGGCTCCGGCGCGGTCACGGTGGGCGCGGTCACCGACTTCCCGCCGGGCGCGGTGACGGGCCAGGTGCTCACCCTGGGCGCGGGGCGGTCCATCGCCTGGGGGGTTCGCGGTGACCTCGCCGGGATCGGGAACGGCGCCGCCGCCGTAACGTCGGTACTGGCGCCGCGCGCGGCGGGTGACTCCCTGGCGGGTAACGCGACATTCCGGGCCGCCACGGAGGGCATGCCCGCGAAGGTGACCGGGCTCGCCTACGTGGACATGACCCGCGTGGTATCGATGCTGGCGGCGCGCGGCGCGTTCGATGGCGGGAAGGATGCGATCACGCGTGCCGACCTGGAGCCGATCCGGACGATTGCCGCGTGGAGCACCGGGGGGGACACCCCCACCGTCGAGGTCGTTGTGGGCCTCGGCCGGTAGCCGCCTGCACGGCGGTGCCATCAGTGCTCCGGGCGCTCCCGGTCGGGGGCGCCCGTTTCGCATGCGCCCCGCGGCATTGCCCCGGGCTCTCCCGGTCGGGGGCGCCCGTTTCGCATGCGCCCCCGCGGCATTGCCCCGGGCTCTCCCGGTCGGGGGTGCCCGTTTCGCATGCGCCCCCGCGGCATTGGTAGGGTGCCCCGCTGGATCCACAGGCAAGGAGTCGAATGAGCGAGCACCTGTTCACCTCGGAGTCCGTCACCGAG
>SXQZ01000112.1 GCA_005792725.1 Actinomycetota bacterium | reverse complement strand
GCTCGCGGCCGGGCAGTGCGGTGAACACGCGACGGGGGAGGCGGCCTGGGGCCACTCGATGATCATCGATCCCTGGGGATCGGTGCGGGCGCGGATGACGGAGGGCGAGGGGTTCGCCTCGGCCGACCTCGACCTCGCGGGGCAGGAGCGCCTGCGCGCCTCGCTTCCGGCACTGCGGCACCGCCGGCTGCCCTAGTCTCCGCGCCCGTGGAGCGACCGAAGCGCGGGGACGAACTGGATGTGATGGTGGACGACCTGGCCTTTGGGGGCCGGGGCGTCTCCCGGTCGGATGGCTTCGTGGTGTTCACGGCCGACACCGCACCCGGGGACCGGGCACGGGTGCGTATCCGCAAGGCGCGCCGCCGGTTCGGGGAGGCCGATCTCGTCGAGGTGATCGCGCCGGGCCCGGGGCGCATCGCACCGCCGTGCGCGTTCGTGCCGGAGTGCGGCGGCTGCCGCCTTCAGCATGTCGCGTACGACGAGGTGCTCGATGCCAAGCGCCGTCAGGTGGCCGAGCACCTCGTGCGGATCGCGGGCCTTGAGGGGGTGGATGTGCGCGACGCCGATCCGGCGCTCGAGCGCTTCGGGTACCGCAACAAGATGGAGTACTCGGCCGCGCCGGGCCCGGCCGGGGAGTTGCGGCTGGGCTTCCACCAGCGCGGGCGCTGGGATGAGGTCGTTGACATCAGCGCCTGCATGCTGGCCACCCCGGCCGGCAACGCCGCCCGTGAGGCCGTGCGGGCCTGGGCGGTGGACGAGGGCGTCGTGCCGTATGACCAGCGTGGCCAATCGGGCTTCCTGCGGCACGTGGTGGTCCGTGAGGGGGTGCTGACCGGGCAGGTGCTCGTGACCATCGTGACGGCCCCCGGGCCGTCTGAGGTGGTGGACCGCCTGGCCGATCGCCTGCCGGCGGCGCTGCCCGGTCTGGTGGGAATCGTGCACGCGGTGAACGACCGGCCATCCGAGGTGACCGCCGGGCTGCCCAGCCGCACCGTGTGGGGGCGCGACTGGATCGAGGAGCAGGTGGAGGTGGAGCCGGGGGCACCGGTGACCCTGCGGCTCTCGGCCGGATCCTTCTTCCAGACCAACTCGCGCATGACCGGCCACCTGTACCGGCGGGCGGCCGAGGCGGCGGGACTCACCGGGGGCGAGGTGCTGTATGACCTGTTCGCCGGGGTCGGCAGCATCGGGGTGGCGCTCGGTGCGCTGTCGAAGGAGGTCGTGGCCATCGAGCTGGTACCCGAGGCCGTGGCGGATGCATCCGGCAACGCCGTGCGCAACGGCATCGCCAACCACACGGCCCTTGCGGGGGATGTGCGCGTGGTGCTGCGCGAGCGCCGCGGCACGCTGCCCGAGCCCGATGTGGCGATCGTGGATCCCCCCCGCGCGGGGCTGTCCGGCGGGGCGTGCCGGCGCATCCTGGAACTGGCACCCCGCACCCTCGTATATGTCTCATGCCAGCCCGCGACCTTCGCCGACAACGCCCGCCGGTTCGTGGACGGCGGCTACCGGCTGGAGTGGGTGCGCCCCGTGGACATGTTCCCGCAGACGCCCCACATCGAGGCCGTGGCCCGCTTCACGCGCGCGTAGCGGGCCCGGGGGCCGGGCTCAGCCCCGGGCCGCCCCGTTCGCCTGATCGGCGCCGGCCTCGAGCCCGCCCTGGAGGGTTCCGTCCCCGATCCCGCCGAATACGGCGTTGCAGGCCGCGACGTCCTGCTGCTCGTACCCCACGGCGAACCATGTCCGGCGCTGCTCCGACGTCCCGTGGTCGAAGGTGGCGGCATCGGCATCCACCCCGGCGTCGGCCGAGAGCTGGTCATCGCCGATCCTCGCGAGGATGGCGAGCACCTCGTCGAGGTCCCCCGGCTCCAGGCGCTTCTCATCGTCCACCGATGACATCCACACGCCCATGAGGCAGTCCGCGTTGAGTTCGTTGGCGACCGAGAGCAGGTTGGCGAACTCGGGGACCTCCGCCTGCGCCGCGGTGATCTCCGCCTCGATTCCGCTGAGCGCCTGGAGGTGGTGGCCGAACTCGTGCCCCACCACGCCGGCGACGGCGGCGTCGTTGGCCCCGGCGTCATCGGCGCCGACGAGGTTGTCGCGGAAGAAGGCGAGGGGGAGCACCATCGTGTCGTCGCCGCTGCAGTAGGCGGGTCCGGAGTCGGCGGCGTCAATCGTCCCGCAGGCGGTCTGCGCTTCGGTCTCGGGCGCCGTGATGAGCGCGGGTCGCCAGCCATCGCCCCACTCGGCTCCCCAGTACTCGTTGAGTTCCGCGCCGATGTCCTGCACGAACCCGCCGAGGCCCCCGGTCGCGGCGGTCGTCCCGGAGGTGGGCGCGCCTGCGGGGTCACCCGTGCTGCCACACCCGGCGAGCGTCGTGGCAAGGGCGACGGCGATCACCGCGACGGCCGCGCGGAGGGTCATCGGCGCGGGACTACCAGGGGGGCTCGGCCGCGTACCAGTCGCCCAGAGCCCGGAAGGCCGCCCAGAAGCGGCGCTTGGCGTCCTTCTCATCGAGGGAGTCGTCGATGTCGGGGGTGATCAGGGTCTCGATCGCGGGGGTCCAGTGGGTGACCACGCCCTGCTCCACGGGCAGGGGCTCGGCCATGGGGAAACCCAGGGCGTCCACGGCGCCGATGCTGCGATCGCCCATCACCACGAGCAGGCGCGGACGCACGATGCGGATCTCCTCCGCCAGCCATTGGAGCTCGTCGCCCATCGGTGCGGCCGGGTCGGCGTGCGGGCACTTCAGCACCAGGGTTCCGTACAGCGTCGCGGGGTCCACCTGCAGGCGCTCGACGCTGCGGCGGATCGCATCGCCCGAACGGCCGTAGAACGACACGCCCTCCTGACGCTCGGCCAGGGATGACTGCCACTTGACCAGCATGATGTCGGCCGTGGGCGAGCCGGATGCCTTCACGGGGAAGGTGCCGCCGGCGCGGCACCCCGGGCACCCGTCCATGCGCTCCTCGAGCAGGTGCATCTCACGGATCGCACGATCGAGGTACGCATCCTCGATGCGGGGCACGGACGGGCTCTCGCGCGGGTGGGGATCAGGGGTTGCGGGTGACTCGGCGCTCATCGGCCCATCACGTTTCGTCCTGCGCGCCGGTCCTTCCTGCCGGGGGCGCGCAGGACGCGTTGCAACCTAGGCGCCCGGCTGCGATGTGCGCCGCGAGGAACGGGGCCCACGACCCCGAAGGCCCCGGCGGCGCCGGACGGGGCGCGCATCGCCGAGCGCGCGGAGGAACTCCTCGGGACCGGCGAATGGGCGCATCAGCATGCCGGCGGTTCCCATCTCGGCGGCGGCCGTCGCGGCGCTGCCGGCCGTGATCACCAGGCCCGTGCGCTGAAGAAGCAGGGCCGCCTCGGTCGCCTGGGCGGCCGGTCGCACCGGGGTGAGACCCTCGTGGCAGTCGACCAGCCCGCCCACGGCCCGCAGGGCGGCGGCCGATGGGGCGGCGGCCGCCTCGGGGTGGGGGATCACCGTGACCCCGCCCTGATCGCGCACGCGGCGAAGGGAGTCCTCGAGCGACAGGCCATCGGGGACCGAGTGGGTGAGGAAGAGGCCGATCACGGTCCCCTCGCGGGTGTCGATCTCCTGCCCCACGATCACGTGCAGGCGATCGGGAGCGGCCCGGTGCACCTCGAGGGCGGGCTCGATGTCGCCCGGCGCCGCGATCGCCACAATGCGGATGTCGCGTTCCATCGCGGCCTGCACGACCTCGCGGGCGCCCAGGCCGGGGCCGGTCCGCACCCGCAGGTCGGCGAACACGGGGACCGCGGGGGCGTCACCCGCGTCGCCCATCGGTCGGGCGGCGACGTCCCGGTAGAGCCTCTCGAGGTCGGCCGCCACGTCGTCCCAGGTGCGGGCACGCCCACGGCGCTCGGCCTCCGCGCCGAACATCGCGACCCGGGCGGGGTTGCCCAGGCATGCGGCGATGGCGTCGGACCAGGCCTCGGCGCTGAAGGGCGGCAACGTCACCCCGGCGTCGCTCCCCAGGGCCTCGTGGGCCTCGGGGCAGCGGGTGGCGAGCACGCACATTCCCGCGGCGAGGGCCTCGCGCAGCACGGGGCCCGCGGCCTCCTCGTCCGTCGGGATGAGGGCAATGCGCCCCTGCCGGAGCGTGCCGGCGCGCGAGGGCGCCCCGGCGTCGGGCACGACGGTCACGCGCTCGCGCAGGGCCTTGGGCACGGCGGCCCGTGTGCGCTGGGGGGCGTCGGGCGGCCCGATGACCGTGATCGGTCCCGTGCGTGCGGGGTCGGTGCCGAGCAGGGTGCGCAGGACGAAACGCAGCCCGGTGCGGTCACGGTCACGGGCGACGATGACGATGCCCACCGGGTGCGGGGACTCTCCCGGGAGCGCCGGGTCGATTCCCTCCCGCACGACCTCGTACTCACCGGGAAGAACCCCGGCCAGCACGTGCCGCGCGGCGTCCGAGCGAGCGATGCGCAGGTCGGCCTGGGCGAGGGCGCGGTCCACCAGGGGGCGTACGAACGCCACCCCGGCCAGCGGGGCGGTGCGGTGGAACGTGACCGCACGGACGCCGGGAACGTGGCGCAGCGCGGCCAGGGCGGGTGACGGTGCGAGCGGTTCATGCAGGTGGGCCACGTCGAACCCACCCATGCCCAACGCGATCTCGAGCCCCGATGCCGACTCGATGGGTCCCCCCAGCCGTCGTCCGGTGCCCTTGGTGCTCGTGCGCAGGGCCCGTGAGGTGGCGATGATCAGGGGCGGGCCACCGGGCATCGCCGCCACGGCGTCCGCGTCACCGGCCTCCAGGGCCTCGATGCGCCGACGCCCGGCGTCCGCGGCCTGACGGCCCTTGCCGGGGGCGAGGACCGTGACGGCGTGGCCCCGGCGCGCCAGCGCCTCGGCCTCGGCCGCCACGGCGTGCCCCACGTCGTCCCCCGGGGGGAACGCGTGGGGCGAGACCAGTGCGATGCGGAGCGGTGAGGCGCTCACCGCGCGTCGCGATCTACCAGGGCAGGGCGGCGTCGCTCTCGCCGCGGATGAATGCCTCGGTCATCTCGCGGGCGACGTCGTCCGGGTGCTGAATGGGCGGGCTCTTCATGAAGTAGGCCGCCGGTCCCTCCAGCGTGCCCGAGATGCCACGGTCGAGCGCCAGCTTGCAGCATCGCACCGCGTCAAT
>SXQZ01000111.1 GCA_005792725.1 Actinomycetota bacterium | reverse complement strand
TCGGACGGCGCTACCTCAGCCGGGAGTCCATCGCCCAGATCTACACGAGCGAGGGCCGGCCCTGCGGGCCGGGCGACGACGACCAGCCAGCTCAGGTGGGGAGCGCGGGCCGTCGTCGCAACGGAAATGAGGTCCCTGCCATGATCTGAACCCGGCTGCGACCGACGATCCGGATTTACACCACTTCACGCGACTTGACTGCCGTGTGTGAGCAGGTGGGGTCAGCCGCGTTGCCATCCGGGCACAAGTGGCGCCCGACCACGTGCCCGCGCAGGTCAGCAGGCCATGCCATTCGGGCACGTGGCGTTCGTCCACGTGACGCCGTAGTCGGCCACAGTCCACATGAAGTCTGCGAAGGACAGGTTTGCCCCGGTCAGGTTTGCCCAGTTCATGTCCAGGTTCCCCAGAGTCGTCCAGCGCAGGTCCGCGCCACTCAGGTTAGCGTGCTCCATGCTCGCCCCACTCAGGTTCGCGAACGTCAGGTCCGCATAGGACAGGTCTGCGTAGGACAGGTCTGCGCCAATGAGGTCCGCACCACTCAGGTCCGCGCCCTTGCAACCGGGATAGCAGGGCGGGGGGGCCGTGGAGCCGCCGGGGAGGAGAGGGGTGTCGGGGAACTTCCCGATGTCGTCGGCCGACTGCCCCCCCTTGGGCGCCTTCCGCCCCCCCGGGACCGGCCCGAGCCGCGCGTGGGAGAGATCCGCCCCCCTCAGGTTGGCATGCCGCAGGCGAGCCCCGCGCAGGTCGGCGAAGTGCAGGTGTGCCCCGCGCAGGTCGGCGTTGCGAAGGTCGGCCCCCTGGAGGCGCACCCCCTTGAAGTCAGCCCCGGCGAGCCCGGCGTGGCGGAAGTTGATCCCGGTGAGGTTCCCGTGGTGCACAGCCTTCCACCTGTGCGCCACCCCGTGGCAGTCGGCCTTCGGCGCAAGGGTGCACGTGCGCGCCCCGTTGCCGATGGTGACCGGACGCACTGACGGGACGATCCCACAGGGCCGCGGTGGGTGGCAGGAACCTGGCGCTGTGGCGGTGATCCCCTGGGAACCGGCGGTGGCGGCCGTGGGGAGAGCCGCGGGCAGCGCCCCGGCGAGGGCAACGGCGGCGATGCCGAGAGGAAGGCGCAAGGGAGACCTTTGTCCGGGGATGGGGATAGGGACGCTCCAGCGAAACGTAGCAACCCGCGCGTGCACAGCGGCGGTGCCGGGGTCGGCCAGCCCCCGGAACGGCTGCTCCTCCCCGCCGGGTGGGCCGCCCCGCCGCCCTCCCGGGCATCCGGCGCCCCGGCTGACGACGCATGGCCCGGGACCACACAGGGGGTGACCGCGCCCGACCCGGGACTGCCGCCGGGGAGGCGCAGGCGCCCCGGCGGCTTGGTCATGCCCGCCCCCGGAGCCGTGGGTCAGCAGGCGGGGTTAGCCGGCTGTCCGGTCGGGCACGTGGCGCCCGTCCAGATGACACCGGTCAGGTCCGCACCGGTCAGGGTCGCGTAGTTCAGCCTCGCCCCGGTCAGGTTCACGAAGTTCAGCCTCGCCCCGGTCAGGTTCGCGAAGGTCAGGAACGCGTTGGTCAGGTTCACCTTGTCCAGAGAGGCGCCGGTCAAGTCCGTTGTCCCCATCCACGCGCCGATCATCTTCGTCAGGGTCGCCATCGCACCTCTCAGGCTCGCACCGGTCAGATTCGCACCGGTCAGGTCCGCGAGGGACAGGTCTGCTTCGCTCAGGTCTGCTGACTCTAGGTTCGTGTTGGTCAGGTCTGCTGACTCTAGGTTCGCGTTGGTCAGATTCGCACCGGTCAGATTCGCACCGGGCAGGGTCGCGTAGGTCAGGGTCGCGTTGGTCAGATTCGCACCGGTCAGATTCGCACCGGTCAGATTCGCACCGCGCAGATACGCACCGCCCAAGGATAAGTCGGACAAGTTGAAGTTGGATAAGTTCGCGTTGGTCAGGTTCGCATCGGTCAGGGTCACGCCGGTCAGGGTCACGCCGGTCAGGGTCACGCCGGTCAGGTTCGCGCTGGGCAGATTCGCACCGGTCAGGTTCGCATCGGTCAGGTTCGCGAGGGTCAGATTCGCACCGGTCAGATTCGCACTGGTGAGGTTCGCGAGGGTCAGGTTCACGTAGCTCAGATTTACCCCGACCAGATGCGCGCCGGTCAGGTCCGCGCCCTGGCACTTGGGGTAGCAGGACGGCGGGTCCGGCGTGGGTATGGACCCCATCGCCGAGTGCCCCCCGCGGGCTGGCTTCCGCCCACCCGGGACTGGCCCGAGCCGCGCGTGGGCGAGATTCGCGCCCTTGAAGTTGGTGTACCGCATACGCGCCCCGCGCAGGTCCGCGAAGCGCAGGTCCGCCCCGCGCAGGTCGGCGTTGCGAAGGTCGGCCCCCTGGAGGCGCACCCCCTTGAAGTCAGCCCCGGCGAGCCTGGCGTGGCGGAAGTTGATCCCGGTGAGGTTCCCGTGGTGCACAGCCTTCCACCTGTGCGCCACCCCGTGGCAGTCGGCCTTCGGCGCGAGGGTGCAGGTGTGCGCCCCGGTGCCGATGGTGACCGGATGCACTGACGGGGTGACCACGCAGGGCCGCGGGAGGCAGGAGACGGGTCCGGTGACGCCGGTCCCTTGCGAACCGGCGGCGGCTGTGGGCAGCGCCCCGGCAAGCGCGACGACGGCGATGATGAGAGGCAGGCGCATGAGGGCCCCTTCGCTGGATACGGAAAAGGTAAAGAGGAAGGGTACTATGCCCTGTGTTCACAGGGGCGGTGCCGGGTCGCGCTGCGAGCGGTGACGCCTGACCAGTCACCGGGGTGGCGCAGTCACCTCGGGTGCATCGCCGGGCTGGGCTCATCCGATCCGATTCCCGCCGGGTCCGTCGGGGTGCGGTCGGTGAGCGGGGCCGTCCGGTGGCCTGGTCGGGCCATCCCCCCGCCCCGGAGCCACGGGTCAGCAGGTGGGGTTCGCCAGGTTGCCATCCGGGCACGTAGCGCCCGTCCACGTGACGCCGGTCAGGATCGCGTAGCCGAGCCTTGCCCCGGTCAGATTCGCGCCGCTCAGCCTCGCGTTGGTCAGGTTCGCGAAGGTCAGGAACGCGCCGGTCAGATCCGAGTCGGTCAGATCCGAGTCGGTCAGGTTCGCGTTTCCCAGCCACACCCCGGCCAGGTTCACTTCGAGCAGCATCACGGCGGTCAGGTTTGCGTCGGTCAGGATTGCGCCAGCCAGGATCGCCAGGCTCAGATCCGCGCCGATCAGGGTCGCGCCCTGCAGGTTCGCCCCGGTCAGGTCTGTCTGCACCAGAGCAGTGGTCCCGACGGACTCCCCGTCCGGGCTCATCATCGTCGCGCCCTGCAGGTTCGCGCGCTGCAGGATTGCGTAGTTCAGATCCGCGCCGGTCAGATCCGCGCCGGTCAGATCCGCGCCGGTCAGATCCGCACCAGTCAGTGTCGCCCCGATCAGGTGCACGCCGGCCAAGTTCATGCCGGCCAGATTCCTGCGGGCCAGGTTTGTTCCGGCCAGCCACGCCCCGGTCAGGGTCGCGCCGCTCAGGCTCGTGCCGCTCAGGTCCGTGTCGCTCAGATCCGCGCCGGTCAGGGTCGCGCCGGTGAGGGTCGCGCTGGTCAGGTACGCGCCGGCCAGATTCGCGTTGGTCAGATTCGCGTTGGTCAGGTTCACGTAGTTGAGGTTCGCCCGGAACAGGTATGTGCCGACCAGGTCCGCCCCCTCGCAGTTGGGGTAGCAGTCCGGCGGCGGCGCGGTGGGTCCCCCCCCCGTTGCCGACTGCCCCCCCCGCGACGTCTTCCGCCTGCCCGGGCCTGCGCCAAACCTCGCGTGGGCGAGATTCGCGCCCTTGAAGTTGGTGTACCGCATACGCGCCCCGCGCAGGTCCGCGAAGCGCAGGTCCGCCCCGCGCAGGTCGGTGTGTCGCAGATCAGCCCCCTTTAGCCGTACCCCCGTGAGGTCGGCCCCGGACAGCTTCGCGTGGCGCAGGTTGATCCCGTTGAGGTTCCCGTGGTGGGCGAGGTTCCACCTCTGTGCCACCCCATGGCAGTCGGCCTTGGCCGCGAGGACGCAGGTACGCGCCCCGGTGCCGATGGTGCCCTGAGTGGTGGGGGCGGCTGTGGTGAGCGCTACGGGCAGCGCCCCGGCAAGCGCAACAGCGGCGATGGCAAGAGGAAGGCGCAACGGAGGTCCTTGTCCGGGGATGGGGATGGGGATGGGGATGGAAGAGCAAAACCTAGCAACCCGCGTGAGCACAGGGGCCGTGCCGGGGCCCGTTGTGCTGCGACGGGAGATCCTGCCCTCCCGCTCCGATGGTGAAGTCTTCCGGTCCACGACCTCCCGTCCGGCACGGGGTACCCCCCGGTGGCAGTCCCCCTGTGGGGGACTGCCAACCCCTCTGTTCCCCCGGGGCAGCGCCATCACGGCGTACGCCAGCGGCTACGCCGCCTAGGCCGGGTGCGCCACGGCCAGCAGCCCGTCCCCCTGCCCGATGGCCCCCAGCGCCCACTCGAGGGGGTACATCGCCAGGCGCACCGGCAGGGTGTCGCCCCAGCCGCGCTGGCGGGTGCCCCCCGCGGTGCGGGCATCCAGCGAGCCGGGCAGCACCCCCAGGAGGGGGGTGGTGCGCAGAGAGGCCACGCGGAAGCCGGCGAGGCCCAGCACCCACCGGAGGGAGTCGCGGTCGTAGTGGACGAGGTGGCGCGGCACCTCCAGGCCGTCCCACGAACCATTCGTCATCCGCCCGGCCAGCGAGCGGATATTGGGGACGCCCACCACCAGGCGGCCGCCGCGGGCCATGAGGCCCCGGACCAGCGCCAGAGTGCCCACGGGGTCGGGCACGTGCTCGAGCACCTGCGACATGCGCACGAGGTCCCATGGGCCCGCCGGTAGGCCCCCGCCTGCGACGGCCTCCTCAAGGGCCCCGCGGACCAGCCACGGGTTGCCGTGCGCCTGCGCCGCCTGGACGGCGCGCCCTGACGGCTCGACGCCCCACGCGTCATGCCCGGCCTGCCGGAGCGCCATGACCGCGCCGCCGGTGCCGGCGCCAACATCGAGCACGCGTGATCCGGGGCGCAGGGCGCCACCCGTGTTGGCCTCCGGGATGGCGGCCCCCAGCGCGCGCGCCACCGCGCCGCCGGATCGTCCGGCGCGCGCCAGTGCGGCCAGGGAGACCCTCGTGGTCAGGGACCCGGTCCCCCCGTGCTGGGGGTAGTGGTCCGGCCGTTGCTCCCGCTGAGGATCGTGCCGGCGGGACCCGGCCCCCCCGTGCTGCGGGTAGTGGTCCGGGTACCAGGCCGCCGGGTCGTCGGGCCAGGGGTCGGTACGGCACAGGCGGCATGACGGGCACTCGACCACGCGGAAGGTGCCGGGCAGGCCCCGGCGGTGGTCGCGGGCCGTGAGCACCACGCGTCCGCCCGGCATTGCGCAGATCGGGCAGCACGACGGGTGGGTGGCCGATGGGGCGGGCACGCAGGCAGGATACGACCCGGAGTCCACTATCCTCAGGGGAGCGTGACGACACTCCCGGACCCCAAGGAGATCCTCCCTCACCGGGAGCCGTTCCTCTTCATCGACGAGATCCTGGAGCTGGTGCCAGGGCGCTCGGCGCGTGCCCGCTGGACCCTGCGGCCCGGCACGCCGTTCCTCGAGGGGCACTTCCCCGGCGAGCCGATCATGCCCGGCGTCATCATCATCGAGGCCCTGGCCCAGACCGGCGCGCTGGCCGCCCTGTCCACCGACGACGGGAAGGGCAAGTTGGCGCTCTTCGCCGGGGTGGACAAGTGCCGGTTCCGGCGTCCGGTGCGCCCCGGGGACACGCTGGACCTCGAGACGCACGTCACGCGGGTGCGCGGCCCCATCGGCGAGGCCGAGGCGGTCGCCCGGGTCGGTGACGAGGTCGCCTGCCAGGCCGTGCTGAAGTTCGCGATCGTGGACCGTGACCGGGCGGGGGCGTCCTGAGCGTCGTGGCCGCCGGGCCCCGGACGCCGCGCCGCGCCCGCCTCACCGGCGTCGGCGCCTATGTGCCGGAGCGCGTGATGACCAACGCCGAACTCGAGGTGATGGTCGACACCACGGATGAGTGGATCCTCGCGCGCACGGGCATCCGCGAGCGCCACATCGCCGCCGGGGACCAGGCGACCACCGACCTCGCCGCCGCCGCCGTGCGTGACCTCCTCGACCGCACGGGTACCGCCCCGTCGGACATCGACCTGCTGATCATCGCCACCACGACCCCCGACTACGTCTTCCCCCCGTGCGCCCCCCTGGTGGGGACGATGACGGGCATGGACAGCGTTGCGGCCTTCGACCTCAATGCGGTGTGTTCGGGGTTCATGTACGGGATGGCGCAGGCCACGGGCATGGTGGAGGCGGGGCTGATCCGCAGGGCCGTGGTCGTGGGGGCCGACACCCTGTCGCGCATCATCAACTGGGAGGACCGGGCCACCTGCGTCCTGTTCGCCGACGGAGCGGGCGCGGTGATGATCGAGGCGGATGACGGCGCGCCGGGTACCGGTGTGGTGGGCTTCGACCTCGGATCGGACGGGAGCACGCCCGGTGACCTGTGGGTTCCCGCCGGCGGCACCCGCACCCCGATCACGCCCGGCGTGCCGCACGCCGACACCTGCATCCAGATGAACGGCCGCGAGGTGTTCCGGTTCGCCACGCGCATCCTCGTGGAGTCGTCTGCCCGCCTGCTCAGGGAGGCGGGATTGACGATCGACGACATCGACCTCCTCGTCGCGCATCAGGCCAACGAGCGCATCCTCGACCACGCGTCAGAGCGCATCGGGATTCCGCGCGAGAAGGTGGTGATGAACCTCGACCGCCTGGGCAACACCTCATCGGCCAGCATCCCGCTGGCGCTGGCCGAGGCGCGCGACACCGGCGTGCTCGCGGACGGTGCGCTCGTGCTCATGGTCGGGTTCGGCGCGGGCCTCACCTGGGGCAGCGTACTGGCCCGGTGGGAGCCCAGGCCATGATCGCCCTGCTCTTCCCGGGCCAGGGTGCCCAGCAGGTGGGGATGGGCCGCGAGTTGGCCGATGCCTTCCCGGTGGCCGCCGACACGTTCGCGGAGGCCGATGAGGCCCTCGGCTACGACCTCACCCGCGTCATCTTCGAGGGCCCCGAGCCGGACCTCGTGCGCACGGACGTGTGCCAGCCCGCCATCCTGGCGATGAGCGTGGCCTGCCTGCGGGTGGCGCGCGATCACGGCCTGGCGGCCGACCTCGCGCTGGGGCACTCGCTCGGCGAGTTCTCGGCGCTCGTGGCGTGCGGGTCCATCACCTTCGCCGAGGCCCTGCGGCTGGTGGGCGAGCGCGGTGCGGCCATGCAGGAGGCCGGCGAGGCCCGACCCGGCACGATGGCCGCCATCCTGGGCCTGTCCGACGCCGACGCCGAGGCGCTCTGCGCCGAGGCCGGCGAGGTGTGGCCGGCCAACTACAACTGCCCCGGGCAGGTGGTGGCATCGGGAACCGTCGACGGCATCGGGCGCCTGCTCGGCATCGCCGGTGAGCGTGGCGTGCGGGCCACGCCGCTTACGGTGGGGGGTGCGTTCCACAGTCCGCTGATGGCGCCGGCCGCTGAGCGCCTGGCCCCGGCGCTCGGCGGCTGGAGCCCGCTCCCGCCGTCGCCGGCGTTCCTGTCCACCACCACGGCTCAGGTGGAGCCCGCCGATCGCATGCGGCCGGTGCTGCTCGATCAGCTCACATCACCGGTCCGGTTCGGAGCGGCCGTCGAGGCGGCCATCGCCATGGGCGTGGATCACTTCGTCGAGCTCGGGCCGGGCCGCGTGCTCTCGGGGCTCGTGAAGCGCATCCGCCGTGACGTGGCCTTGCACCAGGTGTCGGGCCCGGAGGGACTCGCGGCCCTCGAGGGGGTGGTGGCATGAGCGTGGTGCTGGTGACCGGCGCGAGTCGCGGCATCGGGGCAGCGTGTGCGGTGGCCCTGGCCCGCGGTGGCCACGATGTTGCCGTCGGCTACGTGGCGGACGAGGAGGGCGCGGCGGCCACCGCGACCGCCGTCGCCGCCGAGGGCCACCGCGCTGCCATCGTGCAGGGTGACATCGCCGACCCCGGCGCCGCCGAGTCGGTGGTGGCGGCGGCCGAGGAGGCGCTCGGGCCGCTGTTCGGGCTCGTGCTGAATGCCGGCGTCACGCGTGACGGGCTGATGATGCGTATGAGCGACGAGGACTGGCACGCGGTCATCGACACCAACCTGTCCGGGTCGTTCTACTGCGCACGCGCGGCGCTGCGCGGCATGATGAAGCGCCGCGCAGGGTCCATCGTCGCGATGTCGTCGGTGGTGGGTCTCATGGGCAATGCCGGTCAGGTGAATTACGCTGCCGCGAAGGCGGGCCTGATCGGTCTGACCAAGTCGCTCGCCAAGGAGGCGGGGGCGCGCGGGGTGAGGGCCAACGCCATCGCCCCGGGTTACATCGCCACCGACATGACGGACGTGCTGTCGGATGAGATCAAGGAGCAGCTGATCGGTCACACCCCGCTCGGGCGGCTGGGCACACCGGAGGATGTCGCGGGCCTCGTGGCATTCCTGTGTTCGGATGCCGCTGCGTTCATCACCGGGACGGTCATCCCGGTGGACGGCGGGCTGGGGATGTAGGCGCGGTGGCGACCACTCTCATCGACGGGCGGGGCCTGCGCCGCGTGGTGATCACCGGCATCGGGCTGGTCACGCCGCTGGGCGTCGGCACGGACCCGGTGTGGCAGGCCGCTCAGGCCGGGACCTCCACGGCGGCACCCATCCGCCAGTTCGATCCCGTTGACTGCGCCACCCACTTCGCGTGCGAGGTGCCCGAGGACTTCGACATCGAGCAGTTCATCGAGCGCAAGGCCGCCCGCCGGATGGACCGCTTCTCGCACCTCGGGGTCGCCGCGGCGATGCTCGGGTACGAGGACTCCGGGATCCGGGGCACCATCGCGCCCGAGCGCATGGGCGTGCTGATCGGCTCGGGCATCGGCGGCATCCAGACATGGCATGAGCAGACGGTGCGCCTGCGCGACCTCGGCCCCACGCGGGTCTCACCACTGTTCATCCCCACGATCATCGCCAACATGGGTGCCGCGCAGGCGTCCATGGAGCTGGGGCTCAAGGGCCCGCTGTCATGCTCCACGACCGCGTGCGCATCGGCGAATCACGCCATCGGTGATGCCTTCGACCACATCCGGCTGGGCCGCGCCGATGCCATCATCGCCGGCGGGGCCGAGGGTGCCGTGGCGCTCGTGGGGATCTCCGGCTTCAATGCGATGAAGGCGCTGTCGACCCGCAACGATGATCCCGCCACGGCCAGCCGGCCCTTCGACATGGGCCGCGACGGGTTCGTGATGGGCGAGGCGGGCGCGGTGATCGTGCTCGAGGAGTTGCAGCACGCCCTGGATCGCGGCGCCGACATCATCTGCGAACTCGCGGGATACGGCCTGTCGGGTGATGCCCACCACATCACTGAGCCCGACCCCACGGCGGTCGGCCCGGCCCTCGCGATGACCATGTCCCTTGCCGACGCGGGCATTGACCCCTCGGAGGTGGACTACGTGAACGCCCATGGCACCTCCACCCCGGTGGGCGACCCGTCGGAGATCCGGGTGATCAGGCACGCGCTGGGCGAGGAGAAGGCAGCCCGGACCATGGTGAGCAGCACCAAGTCCATGCACGGCCATACCCTGGGCGCGGCGGGCGGCCTGGAGGCCGCCCTGACCGCCCTGGCCGTGCGCGATGGCATCGTGCCGCCCACCATCAACGTGTCCGATCTCGATCCGCAGTGCGAAGGGGTTGACCACGTGCTCGACACGGCGCGCGTGGCTGATGTGCGCGTGGCGCTGTCCAACGTCTTCGGCTTCGGTGGGCACAACGCGACGCTCGCGTTCCGCCGCATGGAGGACTGATGGTGACGTCGGGCCACGCGGGCGGTCACTTCCCCGGACGACTCCGGGTCGCGCTCACCCCGCTGCGCGACGCATGGTTCCGCGTGGCCACGCGCGTGTACGGCCCCGGCACCCGCACGCGCCCGTGGACGTGGATCGGCGATGAGCGCATCGCCATCGGCAGCGTGCCGACCCCCGACAGCCTCCAGATCCTCGCGCGCGAGGGCGTGACGCACGTGGTCAACTGCCGCGCCCGCGCGCAGACGCACTTCAGCCAGGACCTCGCGGCCGAGCGCCAGGTGTTCGGTGATCGCAATGTCGCGGTGGCGCCCATGTGGGACCACGGGCGCCACCAGCCGCCGGAGAAGTGGGCGCGCGCGGCCGAGATCGCGGCGGGGTGGCTCGACGACGATCCGCAGGCCCGCGTGCTCATCCACTGCCAGCGCGGACGGCGCCGGTCCCTGTTCGTGGCCTATGCGGTGCTGCGCCTGCGGGGGCACTCACCCGAGGCGGCGGC
This sequence comes from Actinomycetota bacterium, assembly GCA_005792725.1. Lineage (GTDB taxonomy): Bacteria > Actinomycetota > Thermoleophilia > Miltoncostaeales > Miltoncostaeaceae > SYFI01. The sequence continues at coordinate 2,607 of SXQZ01000111.1, read as the reverse complement.
GCACGACCTGCTGGCCTTCCGCCACGAGGCCCGTCTGGTGCCCACGTACCGCAAGGCCGTGGAGGACTGGCTGGCCACGGGAGCCATGCCGATCCACCGGATGGACCTCGCGTGACGAGGACCCGCCGGTGAGCAAGGTCGGACGCAACATCCACGTGTCGGTGGACCGCCTGCGCCAGTTGGCGCATCGCGACGCCCGCCCGCGGAAGATCAAGGCGGACGCGGGCACCTGCCCCAAGTGCGACAGCCATTACTCGGCCGATGAGATGCGCCGTAACCTGCGGGTGTGCCCGGCCTGCGGGCACCACTTCCCTGTGACGGCCCGTGAGCGGCTCGAGCAGCTGGGCGAGCCGGGGGGCTACGTGGAGTTGTGGGGCGACCTCCGGGCCGCCGACCCCCTGCAGTTCACGGATCTGCGACCCTACACCGAGCGTATCGCCGAGGCCGAGAAATCCACGGGCATGGGCGAGGCCATCGTGTGCGCCGAACTCGAGGTGCGCCGCGCCCCCGCCATCGCGGCCGTCATGGACTTCACGTTCATGGGGGGCAGCATGGGCGCCGTGGTGGGTGAGAAGTTCGCGCGCGCGTGTGACTACGCCGCCCAGAAGGGCGTGCCGCTCATCGTCGTGGCGGCATCCGGTGGGGCGCGCATGCAGGAGGGCACGCTGGCGCTCATGCAGATGGCCAAGACCGTCATCGCGCTTGATGCGCTGGCGGAGGCGCGGGTGCCCGTGATCGTGGTGCTCGCACACCCCACCACCGGGGGCGTGTGGGCGTCGTTCGCCTCGCTCGGTGACATCACCTATGCCGAGCCGGGGGCACTCATCGCTTTCAGCGGTCCCCGGGTGATCGAGGAGACCACGCGCGAGGTACTGCCCGCCGACTTCGGCCGCGCCGAGCGCCAGCTCGCGAATGGCCAGGTGGACGCCGTGGTCGATCGCCGCGAGCTGGCTGAGCGCATCGGGCGCGTGCTCCACATCCTGCGCCGGCCCGAGACGGACGGCACGACGGGCACCGCGCCACCGGGTCTGCAGTGGGCGCAGGACGGTGCCCAGAAGGTGAAGTCGATGATGGACCGCATGCGCCCGGGTGCCACGGACAGCGGGTCCGGCGGGTGAGCGACAAGAAGCACGGTGGGCGCTTCGTGCGCAGGATCGCCGGGAAGGGGCGCCGGGCGGCCGAGCCATCCGGGGACGATCTCTGGGAGAGCGTGCAGATGGCACGCCACGCGGAGCGCCCCTACACCCTCGACTACATCACGCGCATGTGCTCCGACTTCGAGGAGGTGCACGGCGATCGCCTCTACGGCGACGACGCGGCACTGGTGGCGGGCTTCGGGCGCTACCACGACCGCCCGGTGGCCTTCATCGGGCAGCAGAAGGGCCGGGACACCAAGGAGCGCACCTACCGCAACTTCGGAATGGCGGGGCCCGAGGGGTACCGCAAGGCCATGCGGGTGATGGAGATCGCCAACCGTCTGGGCATTCCGGTGGTCACGCTCATTGACACCCCGGGCGCATTCCCGGGGGCGAGCGCCGAGGAGCGCGGCCAGGGCGGCGCCATCAGCCGCAGCATCCAGATGATGTGGCGCCTCGACGTGCCGACCATCGCGGTCGTCATCGGCGAGGGCTCCTCCGGCGGTGCGCTGGGGCTGGGCGTGGCCGACCGCGTGCTGATGCTCGAGAACGGCACGTACTCGGTTATCAGCCCCGAGGGCGCATCCGCCATCCTGTGGCGTGACGCCGGCAAGGCCCGGCTGGCGGCCCAGGCCTTCAAGCCGACCGCGGCCAACTGCTACCGCTGGGGCGTCGTGGACGCCGTGGTGCCCGAGCCGGAGGGCGGTGCCCACACCGACCACGAGCAGGCCGCGGAGATCCTCGACCAGTACCTCCACCGCGCGCTCGGTGACCTCGATGCGCTGCCCGCGGCCGATCGCAAGCGTGCCCGGCGGGACCGGTTTCGCCGGCTCGGCCCGCTGCGTGACCCGGAGGGCGGCCTCGGGATGGCCGCCGGCCGCGAGATCCCGCCGCCGGGCTGATCATGCCCTCGCGTGAGGACCCCGGTGCGCGCCGCATGGATTCCGCACGCCTGGTCCCCATCGAGGACCCCATCCTCCTGGTGCGCTCGGCCCCCGACGGCGATCCGGCCGACCCGTGGCCGGAGGTACGCGAGATCCTCGACAGTGCCCGCACGGCGCTACCCGACGTGGAGTTCGCGCAGGTGGTACGCGCAACCCGGCGCGTCATCATGCCGCTGATGCACGGGCGCCCCGCGGAATGGCCACCACCCGGGCCATCGGATGGCGGCGGGCTGGCCGACGGCGCCACCACGGCAATGCGTGATGTACGCGCGACGCTCTGCTTGGCGGCCCGTCACGGCGGACCGGGCAGCAGCGGTGCACTGGCGATGCTGGGCCGCCGGATCGGTGCCCACCTCGACGACCTGGTCGCCGGGCGCGAGCCGTAGTGCCCGCCCCGCGCTCAGCGCGTGGCGGCGTCACCCCCGGGCGGCGGCGCATCCGGGCGCACAGCGGCCCCGCTCAGGGGACGCCCACCACCCGCCTGCGTCTGGCCGGGGATGAGCCCATGCCGGGCCCCACCCGCACCG
>SXQZ01000110.1 GCA_005792725.1 Actinomycetota bacterium | reverse complement strand
GCGGGTGCCGGCTCCGGTTGTCTCGATCAACATCATCATGTTCTCCAGCCTTGCCCTCTAAACAATGGGTCATGGGTGTCTCACGTGACGTTGGCAGAGAGGGACCCGGCGGCGAGCGGCCCCGACTCCCAGCCGGCGCCCAGGTGCATCGCGAGGTCGATGTCAGCGGGAGAGGCCACGCCCTCCCCGGCGAGGCGCCGTGCCTCGTCCAGGGCCGCCGCGTAGTAGACGGCGGCCACCCCGGGCTCGGCACCCGTGGGGTCCTCGTCACGGTCGGGTACCAGACCCCCACCCGTCTTGCGGCCGAGCCGTCCCGCGGCCACCAGCGGCGTGAGCGTGTCAGCGTCGGCGAAGCGGTCGCCATAGGCCGCGACGAGGTCCGACCGGATGCTCTCGAGCACGTCGAGGCCGACGAGGTCCCCCAGGGCGAACGGACCCATGGGCGCCGGGCCCCCCTCGACCACGGCCCGGTCGGCCGCACGCCGGTCCACTGGCGCCCCGGCGGCGGCCCGGTAGGCCTCGGCCATCGCGCGGACCAGCACGCGGTTCACCACGAACCCCGGGCACTCGCGAACGCGCACCGGCGTCTTTCCCAGTGCCTCGGCCAGGGCGATCGCGCGCGCGATGGTCTCCTCGGCCGTCGCCGCGCCGGCGATCACCTCGACCAGACGCATGGTGCTCGCCGGGTTGAAGAAGTGGAGCCCGACGAGCCGGGACGGGGTCGCCGTCGCGTTGCCCAGGGCCGTGACCGAAAGGCCCGAGGTGTTCGTGGCCACGAGCACTTCGGGCCCGACCGTGCGGTCGATCTCGGCATGCACCCGTGCCTTGAGCGCCAGATCCTCGGGCACGGCCTCGATCACCACGTCGGCCCCTGCGAGGTCGGCGATGCCCGTGACCGCGGTGATGCGCCCGGCGGCCGCGTCCGCGTCGGCGGCGTCCAGCCTCCCCTTGGCCACGCGGCGTGATGCGATCGCGAGGGCGCGGTCGCGGCCCTGGCGCGCGCGGTCGGCATCAGCGTCGCACAGCCGCACATCCATACCGGCAACGGCCGCGACATGGGCGATCTCGGCGCCCATGGTCCCGCCGCCCACGATCCCGATTGTGGTCACTGCACGACCCTACCCGGTCGCGTCCGGGGGCATCCGTACGTTTCCGGAAACCGGGATGACGGGACCCGGTTCACTGCATCCACGGTGGGACACCGTATCGCCCACGACGCCATCACGGATGCCGCCCTCGCCGCGCGGTACCGGCAGCGTCGCCTCGCCCTGCTGGTCATGTTGCTGGTGGCCACCGTCGTCCCGGTCGCCATCCTCGGCACGTGGTGGCTGTGGCCTCTCCTGGTCATCCCGGCCGCCCTCGCGGCGCCGCTCGCGGGGGGCACGGGCCTCATCGTGACCCTGCTCGCCGCCGCCATCGCCCTGGCTGCCGCATCATCGGGCGAGGCGACCTCGTCGGCGGTCGTCGTGGGGTTCGTCGCCATCGTCGTGATCGCCGCGCTGGGCGCTGCCCACGAGGGCATGGGACAGGGGCAGGGAAGGGGTCAGGGCATCCTGCGTATCCGCTCGGGGCGCACCGATCCGGCACCGCCCGCCGCGGCCCCCGGGGATGTGTTCGACCTCATCGCCCACCGGGACTGCCGCCGTGCGGCGGAGACCGGCAGCCCGGTTGCGGTGGCGATGGTCGCGATCCCCCGCGTCGGCGCGGTCGGGCATACACACGGCCGCGACGTGCTCGACGACCTGCTGTCGGCGTGCACGGCGGCGGTCACGGCGGCGGTATCGGGATCCGATCTCGTCACCGGGCAGGGCGACGGGCGTTACGTGGCGCTGGTTGCGGGCTCGGCCGACGCCGCGCGGGATGTGGGCCAGCGCATGGCGGTCGCCCTCGAGTCGGTGGCGGTGCGGGACCATGACGGCCTCAGGGTCACCGCGGGTGCGGTGGCCGTGGGAGTGGCCGCGTGGTCCGAGTCCGATACCGGCCCGGATTCCCTCATCGAGCGCGCCACCGCGGCGCTGCGTGAGGACCTCGTCCGCGCCGGTGGCTCCGGAGTGGACGATGAGCAGGTTACGGGTGCCTTCGCGGCCGTCGCGCTCGCCGACGCCGCATGATGCGGGCCACGGCGGCCCCCAGACCGACGCCCGCCACCACGTCGAGCGGCTCGTGATCGGCTGAGGCCACCCGGGCCGCGAGGCCCGTGATGGCCAGGATCTGCGCCACCGTGCCCAGCACCGGGCGTTCCCGCGTGACCACCAGCGCGATGGCCGCCGCCGATGCCGCGTGCCGGCTGGGAAACCCGCCCTCGGCGCGTACGCCGGGCCGAGGGCGGCCGATGGCCTCGCGCGCAGCCCCGGCGACCACCCCCGCGACCATCCCCGCGACGGCCGCCCGCACGCCGAGCACGCGCGATCCGGGGAGCAGCACCAGCCCGAGTGCCAGGGCATGGAAGGCCGGGGCCAGCGAATCGGCGGCGAGGCGCGCGCCCTCGTGTCCTCCCGGCACGGCATTCACGCGGGCCCTCACCATGCGTCCTGCGCGCCGGTCGACGGCGAGGATGACGGAGGTTGCCCCGGGTGACGGCATGCGGGCGACGGTAGGGCACCCGGAGTACCGGTGCCCGACTAGGCTCGATCACGTGAGGCCCCGGGGACCAATCGCCCTAGCCCTCTCCGCGGTGGTGCTCGCCGGGACCGGCGCGGGCCTGGCGGGCTGCGCCTCGTCCCGCGCGGGCGGCACCGCGCCGGAGGTTGTGCCGGAGGGTGCTCGCGAGCCCGCCGTGGTGGTGTCGGTGCCGCTCCTTGCGGGGACGGGGGATCTGGTCATCGGCAGGCCCGGGACCCGTCCGGTGGTGGTGAACCTCTGGGCCTCCTGGTGCGGGCCGTGCAAGGAGGAGATGCCCATCGTGCAGCGGTTCGCGGCGGTGCACCCTGCCGTGCGCGTGGTGGGCATCGCGATTGACGACTCCCCCGATGCGGCACGCGCGTTTGCCCGGACGGTCGGCGTGACCTTCCCGCTCGGGGTGGACGATGACGGTCGGGTGGGCGATGCCTACGGCGTGTCGGGGCTGCCCACGACGCTCGTCCTCGACCGGAAGGGCCGGTTGGCGGCGACCTGGGCAGGCCCGGTCACCGGGGCCGATCTCGACCGCCTCACCTCGTCTCTGGTGCGGGCCTCGTGAATACTCCCCCCATGCACCTGGAGCACCGCGTCCGCGACCACTGCCTGCGCCACGGGTTGCTGCCCCCGTCGGCGGGCGTGCTGGTTCTGGTGTCCGGGGGGGCTGACTCCACCTGCCTCATGCACCTGCTGGCGGCCATCCACGACGGCCCCCTGCACGTGCTGACCATCGATCACGGGCTGCGCCCGGAGGCCGCCGCCGAGGTTGCCGCGGTCGCCGATGCCGCGCACGCGCTGGGGCTCGTGGTGCACGTGGAGGCGCTGGGTCTGGAGCACGGAAGCGCCGTGCTCGCGCGCGCCCGGGCGGCGCGCCTCGCGACCGCCGAGCGGGTGCGGCAGCGTGAGGGCCTCGACCTGATCGCCACGGGTCACACCCGCACGGACCACGTCGAGACGGTCCTGTTCCGGGCCGCGCGTGGCACGGGCCGCACCGGCGCGCTCGGTATCCGCCCGCGCCGTGAACGGTTCGTGCGCCCCCTGCTCACCGTGTCACGCGGCGAGGCCCGCGAATGGTGCCTGGCACAGGGCGTGGGCTTTGTTGATGACCCGACCAACGCCGACCCCGCCACGTCGCGCGCCCGGGTGCGCCACGGTCTCGTGCCGGCACTCGAGGCGGTGCACCCCGCCGCCGAGGCGAATCTGGCGCGCCTCGCCGACCTGCTCGCCGATGAGGGCGAGGTGGTCCGTGCGGTCGTCGCTGCCGCCACCACCCGCGTGCAGCGCGGTGCGGGGCTGGATGCCCGGTTGCTGGGCGATGAACCCGTGGCCGTCGCGCGCCTGCTCGTGCGGGGTCTGCTGGCGGGTGCACAGTTCCCCGCGGACGCTCTGGGCGCCGAGGTGGTGGCCTCGGTGCTGGCCCGGGCGGCGACCGGGCGCGGCACGCTGGAGGTGCCCGGCGGGCTCGTGGCCGTGGAGCGCGGCGTGCT
>SXQZ01000109.1 GCA_005792725.1 Actinomycetota bacterium | reverse complement strand
TCACCACCTCACCCCGCGGGATGCCGTGGCACGCGCGGAGGGCCTCCCCCCGGAACCCGCCGGGGAGGCGTGACCAGTCCGGAGCCGACGGCGCATCGGCCGCATCGCCGGCGTCCACACGCACGGCACCCGCCGCGCGCGCGGCGTCCTCGGCCCGGGCCCGGGTGCGCGCAGAGGCCACCAGCCCGCCCGTACCCCAGACCATCCACCACGCACCGTGCTCGGTCGGCACGCGTGCCACCTGCGCCACCCATCCGGCCATGCCACCATGCTCGCATGAGCACCGACTCGGGGGACCTCCTCAACCCGCCGGACATCACGCATTGCTTCGTGTGCGGGTCCGAGAACCCGTCGGGCCTCGGCCTCCATGTGTTCCGCGACGGCACCGACGCCGTGGCCACGTGGCGCCCCGACCCGCGGTTCCAGGGCTGGGGCGACCGCCTGCACGGGGGGATCATCGGGCTGCTCGTGGACGAGATGCTCGTGTACGCGGGCGCACCGCACGGCCTCTGGGGAATGACGGCCAAGGTCCGGTACTGGCTGCGCCGGCCGGTGCCCCTCGAGGGGGTGGAGCTGACCCTGCGCGGGCGCATGGTGCAGCGCAGCGGACGCGGGTTCCGGGGCGTCGTCAGCGTGCACTCCGGCGAGGTCCTGGTCGCCGAAGGCGAGGGCATGTGCGTGCTCAGGGACGATCCGCCCCTCCCGGAGTAGCCCCGCGGCGATAAGGTGCCCCGGCCCGCAACCCGACCGGAGGAACGACCAAATGACGCTGATCCGGCTGGGCCACAGCCCGGACCCCGACGACGCATTCATGTTCTATGCGCTCGCGAAGGACCGGATCCCCACGGACGGCTTCGAGTTCGAGCACATCCTCCGCGACATCGAGACGCTCAACCGCTGGGCCATGGAGGGCCGTCTGGAGGTCACGGCGATCTCCGTGCACGCCTACGCGACCGTGGCCGGCACGTACCGCCTGCTGCCGCACGGCGCGTCCATGGGCGAGGAGTACGGCCCCATGGTGGTGGCGCGTGAGCACGTGGACCCCGCCGACCTGCCCGGCCTGCGGGTGGCGGTGCCCGGCACGCTCACCAGCGCGTTCCTCGAGCTGCAACTCGCCGTGGGGCGCATCACGGACCCGCTCGTCGTGCCGTTCGACGAGATCCTCGACGTCGTGGAGCGCGGGGACGCCGACGCGGGTCTGGTCATCCATGAGGGCCAGCTCACGTACGAGTCGCAGGGCCTGGTCAGCGTGCTCGACCTCGGCACCTGGTGGCACGGGCTCACGGGCGGCCTGCCCCTCCCCCTGGGGGCCAACGTGGTGCGCCGCGATCTGGGGGACGACACCATGGTCGCGCTGTCGCACATCCTTCGCGAGAGCATCCGCTACGGGCTCGCGCACCGGGCCGACGCCCTGGCCTACGCGGCCGAGTACGGGCGCGGCCTGGACGATGACCTGAACGACCGCTTCGTCGGCATGTACGTCAACGAGCGCACCCTCGACTACGGGGAGGACGGCCGCGAGGCCGTGCGGGAACTCCTGCGCCGGGGCGTGGAGGCGGGACTCATCGATCGCGAGGTCCCGGTTGACTTCGTCGAGGACTGACGCGGTGCCCACCAGGGACTGGGACGCCGAGATCGACGTCTGGACCGAGCGATTCCGGCGCATCCCCGACCCGCCACCGGTCTTCGCCACCGCCATCCGCGATGGCTGGGACCCCGCGACGCGGCGTGCGCTGGCCGATGAGGCGGCCGGGTACGCCGAGCGGCACGCGGGCTGGATCGCGCAGATCACCGCGTCGGGCTGGGACCTCGTGCGGCTGGACACCCGCGGCGGGGACTGCGGGGCGTGCGCCCGCTACTCCGGGTCGCCGTACTCGCTCGGCGGTGGGACGCCGGGCATCCCACCTCCTCCGCCCCTGCCGATCTGCCCCGCCTGCCGGCACACGCTGAACCTCATGACCCCCTTCTACATGCAGGGTGCGGGCCTGGACGCCGGCGACCTCGTACGCGACGCCGTCCCCTACGAGCCGATCGCCTGACATGAGCACGCACGAGCCCGGCCCCTTCACGTTCATCGAGTTGCTCTCCCGGGCATGGGCGATGTACCGGCACGAGCCGTGGCTGTTCCTGCTGCTCACGGGGGTCACGGTGGTGCCCGTGAGCATCCTCTCGGCCATCGCAACGACCGCGGCCACGGACTCCGGTGACCTCGCGCGCGCCGGGGTCATCCTGGGCATCGCGCTCATCCCCGCCGTGCTGCTGATCCCGGTCAGCGGCGCAGCCGTGGCCCTCGCCACGGTCCGGCGCCTCGGCGGCGACCGGATCAGTGCGGGCGCGGCGCTCGAGCGGGTGGGCATCCGGTTCTGGACGCTGTTCGCCGCCCTCGTGCTGGTGACCCTCGGTGTGATCGCGGGCCTCATCGCCCTGGTCATCCCGGGGATCTTCCTGGCCATCCTCTGGCTGTTCGCCGGTCCGGCGGTGGTCATCGAGGGCAAGGGGATACGGGACGCCCTGCGCCGCAGCCAGGACCTCGTGCGCGGCGCGTGGTGGACCGTGTTCCTCGCCTACATCCTGATTCAGGTGGTCACCGCCCTGGCGCAACTGGCCATCGGCCTCGTCGGCGCGGCGATCCTGAGCCCGCTGCAGGGCACCGCCCTCACCTGGGGCGAGGGCGCATGGAGCACCCTCACCCAGTTGCTGGTGCAGCCCTTCGCTCTCATCGCCATCGCGATCCTGTACGCCGACCGCGTGCTGCGCGTGGACAGGCGCCTGCCCGGATAGGCCCCGGGGCCGGTCGCATGGCGACATCGGGGCACCCGGGTGAGGAATCCGGTCCCATCCCGGGCTGACCCCGTTCCACCTCCGGGCGCCGCGTGGGAATGGGAAATCCGGGGCGTCGCCGGGCCGTGCGGCAACACGGCCACCGCCATACCTCAATCGCGCGATCACGGACCGTTACCGGGGACCTCAAAGGTCTCTTACAACCCCCTGAGAGGGTGACCCCATGGCCACTCTCACACCGCTCCCGACCATCCCGTCCAACGGTTCGAGCGACCCGGCGCGCCCCGCGCTGTCGCGTTTCGACCTCTTCGACGGGATCCCGCGCCGCGACCTCGACCTGCTCGATGCGCGGCTGACCCTCGTGCGCTGGCCGCGCGAGGCTGACGCGCCGGCCACGCTGACGCGTGGCGACCACGTATACGTGGTCCGCCAGGGGCGCATCGCCCTCAGCGACGTCACCGTGAACGGACAGGAGGTCACCACGACCATCGTGGAGCCCGGCGCCGTCTACTCATCGCTGGGCAGCACGACCACGGCGCCCGCCGTGGCACTCGAGGCCAGCGCCGTCACCCCGCTGCCCGTGCATGCCATCGCCGCGCTCATCACCCGCTACCCGTGCTTCGGGGTGAACCTCGCGGTGGCGCTCACGGGCCGCCTGGCCAATCTGCGGCAGACCGTCGGCATCGTCTCGGAGATGCGGGTGGAGGATCGTCTGCGCCGACGACTGCACCAGATCGCCGAGCAGATCGGCACCGCCGCGCCCGAAGGCGTGCGCATCGGGCTCGACCTCACGCACGCGCAGTGGGCGTCGCTCATCGGCGCCTCGCGCGAGGCCGTGACCACGGCCTTCGGCAAGCTCAGGACGGCCGGGGAGGTCGTCATGGACGGCCGCAGCATCACGATCCCGTGGGCGGCGATGAACGCCGCCGACGCCCCCATGCCCGCCCTCGCCGGATAGACCACCCGCAGCGCATGGTCCCCGCGGCACCGGCGTTGCGCGCGGGTACGGGTGCCGCCGTGCAATATTGGAGCCGTGGGAACCAGAAGGACACCCTCGGGGCGACCCGCCCGCCGCGCCCGCCCACCCCGGAAGGGGCGCGGGCGCAACCCACGCCGCTTCCCCCCGGTCGCCCTCGCGATCATCGCGCTCGCGGTACTCGTGGGCGTGGTCGCGCTGATAACCCGCGGGGGTGACGATCCGGCCGCGTCCGCATCCGGTGCCGACCCGGTGATCCCCGCCATCAGCGATGCCGATATCGCGGCGGCCGCATCGCAGCTGGGGCCGCGCGATCAGGAGCTGGTGAACATCGGCCGGACCGGCGTCAGTATCAACCGGGCGGGCGGCTCACGCCCATATGTGGCGCTCACCTTCGATGACGGGCCGGGAGCCGACACGCCCGCGGTGCTGGCCGCGCTCAAGAAGGCCGGCGTGCCCGCCACGTTCTTCGTCGTCGGCACGGGCGTCAAGGCGAACCCCGGCACGCTCGCCGCCACGGTGGCGGCAGGCCACGAGGTGGGTGTGCACACCTGGAACCACCGGGACATGACCACTCTGTCGGCCAAGCAGCAGAAGGCCGAGATCACCGCCACGGCGGGGGAGATCCTCTCGGCCACCGGGATTGCGAGCCGCCTGTTCCGGGCCCCCTACGGATCCGTGGACCCGTCCGTGCTCGCACAGGCCGAGGACGCCAAGCTCCTGTCGGTGCTGTGGGATGTCGACACGCTGGACTGGACCCAGCCCACCGCCGACCAGATCGTCGAGACGGCGGTGTCCCAGGCCCGGCCCGGTTCCATCATCCTCATGCACGACAGCGGAGGCGACCGTGCCGCCACGGTCGCGGCGGTCCCCCGGATCATCGCGGCGCTGCGTGCGAAGGGCTACGAGTTCGCGACCGTGGGCGATCTGGTCATCTCGGACCCCCCCGGGGCGGCCGACATGTCATCGGAGTCGCGCACCACGCAGCAGTAGCGCCCGGGCGACGCCCCCGCTGGCCCGCCCGGGGTGCGGACGGTGGCCCCGTCGGGGCCGGCAGCACCTCTCACGAGGGCGTGGCGCCCGGCGCCGCCGCCTCATGGATGCGCCCGGCCGCGACCGCCGCGGCC
>SXQZ01000108.1 GCA_005792725.1 Actinomycetota bacterium | reverse complement strand
CGCGAACCCGGAACGGTTCGTGCGGCGGGTGCCGACACCGCCCCCGGTGCCGAGCGCTGCCTGGATCAACCGGCCCGCAAGGGAGGTGGTTGCTCCCTAAATTCCACGCACAGGTGTCTCATTCGGGTTGACAGGTTCCGGATGCGGGACTGCTCGCGGGCACGAGGGAGTCGGCGCGGATGCGGATACACATCCAGTTGTAGTTGGTGTCGGTGGGCATCACCCGGTAGGTGAACCCCTTGATGGTGACCCTGCGCTTGTGGGCGTACTGCGACGTGGGGCCCACGACCAGATACGAGGTGGGCGCCGTTGACGGCGTAGTGCGCGTACCGATGCTGCCCGTGGAGTTGATGAAGTCGTCCAGCAGGTTGACCACGTAGTAGTTGCGGGCCGACGGCGGCACGGTGAGCACCAGCTCCGTGGTTCCCCCGTTCGGGGTGCCGGCCACCGGGCGCCCGCTCAGGTCGATCATCGAGTTGAGGTACAGGACCGACGCGTCACCCGCGTTGGTCGCCAGGTTGTTCCACGCCGCCGCCACCACGCCCGTGCCGGCCAGCAGGTTGACCGGCGCGGTCATCAGCGCGTTGTAGTTGAGGAACCGGTAGACGAACTCCGGTGCCAGGGCCCACACATAGGCGCCGGCCGCCAGCGTCTGGATGGCAGCCGGGTTGGTGAGCGGCGACGGCGGCCCCTTGGGTGCGGGGGCGGCAACCACTCCGGCGGGGGCCGCCAGCAGCGCAGCGGCGGCGGCAGAGGCGAGGATGGCAGTGGCGGTGCGCATCAGGAGGGGACCTCGGTTCGAGGGAAGCGGTAGGCGCGACCGTACCAAAGGTGAGCGACCACCCGGATCAGGCTGGGTCCCGGCACCCCCCGGGGGGGCGCAGCAGGAAGCCCCGGCTCGCGCGGACGGTACGACCGGCATGCCCACACCCCCGCACACCGCCGTCCACCCGGACCGGGCGCGTCTTCGCGACTTCTTCACCGGGGCTTACGCGACCTCGTGACTCGGCGGTCATACTCGCCGCATGACGATGAGATCTCTCCTCCTCGGTACGGCCGTCATCGGGGCAGGCGCCCTGGGTGCCGCCCCGTTCGTGGTGCCCACCACGGCCCCCGGCGCCACCGAGTGCCGCACGGCGCTGTTCACGCTCCGCACCGGCATGCCCGGGGCAGGCACCGGGTATGCCGACGCCAAGGTGTCGGCGACCTGCACGGGCTCGACCCTCGTGGTGACCTCGAACGGCATACCCTCATACCGCTTCATCAAGATGACGCCGCACTCCCTCACGACCCAGGACTGGACCTGGACCGTGACGCTCAGGCCGAAGACGGCGTCCCGCACCACCAGCATCCGCCGCCGCCTGGGGACCATCGGCTTCACCGTGACGGGGATCCCGGTGTACGGGCCCATGGAGGGCCCGATGCCGTCCGACGAGGCCTACGGCGACCCGAAGTACAACGGATGGCTTGACGCCTGCGGTGGCCACACGGGGCCGGGGTCGGAGTATCACGACCACGTCATCAACCCGGCCGGCCGCTGCGGATTCGCCGCCAACACCATCGTGGGCTACGCCATTGACGGCTTCCCCATCTACGGGCCGAGGGGCTGCCTCAACGCCGGGTGCACCACCACGGCGGTCATGACGTCGGGCTACCGGCGCACCGGCAACCCCACGCGGGACGCATGGAGCGCGTACACGTACCGGGCATCACGGTCGACGACGGCCCTCGACCGCTGCAATGGCCGCACCCAACCCGACGGCTCGTACGGCTACCACGTGACCTCCGCCTTCCCGTACGTCATCGGGTGCTTCCGCGGCACCCCACGGACCCAGGCGGGGCCCGCCGGTGGCCCGATGCCGCCGATGGGGCCCGGGGGCCCGCCGCCACCGCGCTAACGCCGGGCCCCCATGGCTCCCGGGGCCGGAATGCGCGACCGGGGCGGGCGCCCTACGATCCCACTGGGAGGTCCACCCTTTCCACCGTGCCATCGGGGTTGCGCCGGATCACCCGGAGGGTGATCCCCGCCCCATTGCGTCGGCGCAGGAGAGCGGTGATCTTCACCGCGCCCGGGGCGGTGAGCCTCAGTACGGACGCGGACGACCTCCTGACGAGATTGCGCGAGCCGATGCGCGTCCCCCGGGCCATCGGTACGCGCTTGCCCCGGGCATCCACGTAGATGAACGTGTAGCGGCCAGCGAGCGGGAGCCCGACGCTCTGGGCCACGGTTGTGCGGGCCCCGCCCGGTGCAGGCCGCACCACCACCCTGCCCACGGGTGCCGCGACGGGCGGGCGGGCGGTGCCGGACTGCGGGATGGCCGCCGATGGGTCACGGTCGGATACCGGGTCCGGTGAGGGCGCCGCGCCCGGGGATGGCGCGCTGCCCAGGGCCACGTAGGTCGCTGTCACCGAACGCACCTGACTGACGGTGACCGTGCACGTCGGGCTGGTGCCGCTGCAGGCGCCGGTCCACCCGCCGAAGTCGCTGCCCGCGGGGTCGCTGGCGTGCAGGGTCACCGACTGACCGCTGGCGAATCCGTACGTGCAGGCGCCCCCGCAGTTGATGCCGCCCGGGTCGGAGGTGATCCGGCCCGGATGCGTGCCCGTGATCTGCACGGTCAGCGCATGGTTGTCACCCGGGTCCATGGGCCACGCGGTCAGAACCGTGCCGTTCGTGCCGACCGCGGCCGTGTTCTCACGCGTCTGGCCCCCGACGCTTCCGAAATTGCCCGCGATGTAGACGGCCGCATCAGATGCCGACAGACCGCGTACCTCCGGGGCGTTGACGTCGGCCTGCCACGCCAGCAGCGCCCCGGTGGCGGGGTTCACCGCCGCGAGGCCATCCCGGGTGACCCCGCCGGTGCTGTACCCCATCTGCTCACCACCCAGGTAGATGGCGTCCGTGGTCGGGGCAATGGCGAGCACGTCACCGTTGCCATTCGAACCCACGCGCAGGCCGGCGTTCCATGCCGGATCGAGGGCACCCGTGGCCGTGTCGAACGCGGCCACGTAGTTGCGCGTGGTACTGCTGCCACCCACTGGGGTCACGCTCGTGAAGCTGCCGCCGACGAAGAGGCGGTTGCCCTGTATCGCGAGGGCGCGGGTGTAGATGCCGCGCCCGTGCACCGCGCCCCATGTCCCGATGTCGAACGCCGCCACCAAAGCGCCCGTCGTGGCATTGACGGCCGCAAGCCGGTCACGCGCGACGCCGCCGGCCGTGCTGTAGCGCCCCGCCACGTAGAGGGTGCCACCGTCGAGCACGAGATCCTCCACGGCGCCGTCGACGTTGGCGTCGAAGCCGGCGGCCAGCGCCCCGGTGGTGGGGTCAGTGGCGGCGAGGCCGGTACGGGCCGTGCCGCCGACCTGATTGAAGAAACCCGCGATGTACACCTTCCCGTTCCCGTGAATCACCTTGACGGGGCGGTCACCGGTGGGCTGCGGGTTCCACGAGGTCAACTCGCCGTTCGTGCCGACGGCAGCGGCCCACACCCGCGACTGCCCGTTCACGCTCTGGAAGGTGCCGACCATGTAGATGGTGGATCCGGTCGAGGCGAACGAGTACACGGGACCGCTCACCGCCGGCGCCCACCCGGTGAGGATGCCGTCCGCACCGATCGCGGCGGCGTGCCACCGGGGCAGGCCACCCACCGTGGGGAAGGTACCGCCGATGACCGCCGTGGTGCCGTGCACTGCGATCGACTCGACGGTGGACGAGACGCCGTTGGTCGCGTCACCCACATGCGGGTTCCATGAGGTGGGGGCACCCGTGGTGGCATCCACGGCACCCAGTCGATTGCGCGCCGTCCCCCCGAGCGACCAGAAGTTACCCGCCAGGTAGACAGTGGAGCCGACGATCTCGATGTCGCGGATGCCCGACCCGTCCTGGGTGACCCCGCCGTCCACGGCCGCGGGGTTCCATGCCTGCAGGGCATGGCCGGCGGACGTCGAGAACGCCGCCCCCATGCCGCGGGCCGCACCACCCGCCTGGCCGAACGACCCGCCCACGTAGACCGCGCCGCCGGCGACGGCGACCGCACGGGCATCGGCGTCCAATCCCGGGTTCCACGCGTCAAGGGCACCGGTGGCCGCATCCACGGCGGCGAGGCCCGTGCGGGCCTGGCCGCCCACGTTGCCGAGGTTGCCCGTGAGGTACGCCGTGCCCCCGTCCACCGCGATGCCCTGGATACCCCAACCCGTGGACTGGGGGTCGAAGGCGTTCAGGCAGTCGGCGTTGTCCCAGTTGTCGAGGCATGTCCCGGTCGCCGCGGGCGTGCGCGCATCCAGGCGCACCGACCCGGCCCGGCCGCGGGTCACGCCCGCGAGGGTCCCGAACTGGCCGGCGATGTACACATTCGTTCCGACCTTCCGGATGGCCCAGACCGCCTGGTTGGCACCCGGATTGAACGACAGCAGCGTGCCGCTGGCGGAGATGGCGGCGACCTTGCTGCGCGGCTGGCCGTTCACGTTGCCGAAACTGCCACCCGCAAACACCGTGCCGGTCGCCGCGTCGTAGTCGATGGCGAGGACCGTGTTGTCGAAGGTGGGGGTGAAGGCGGCATCGGTGGATCCGTCGGCGAGGATGTGCACCATTCGGCTCCGCGCTGCCCCGTCCACGGTCAGCGTGCCGCCCGCCACGAAGAAGCCCCCCGACCCGTCGGAGGCGACGGCATAGATGCTCGGCCACGTGGACACGCTCGGGAAACGCGGGTCCACCTGCCCGGTGGTCGTGCTGATCGCCGCCACCTTCCCGGTGTTCCACGCCCGGTAGGACGTGAAATCACCGCCGATGTAGCGCACACCATTGGCATCGGGCGCCGTCAGGGTCCACGCGCGGGCGTTGAAGCCCGGCTGGCGGCTGATGCGGTCCACCGCGGCAGCGGGGGCCACGGCGACCGCAGCAGTGGTCGCGACGATGACGGCCACGAGGGATGTCCGGAGGCGGGAGCGCGTTGTCATCGCCCCAACCATAGTGCGGGCCCATGTCACGGGGATGCGGCATGCGGGGAATCCCCACCTGCGCGCAGGGCACGACCCCCCGGGCGGTGTGGTTTCCCGTCAGTGCCCGATGTTGCGCAAAAACGCACGTGTGATCAGCACCCGGCGGTTGGTGGCCGAGGTGGTCTCGATTCCCAGGG
Organism: Actinomycetota bacterium; assembly: GCA_005792725.1. GTDB lineage: Bacteria > Actinomycetota > Thermoleophilia > Miltoncostaeales > Miltoncostaeaceae > SYFI01. The sequence continues at coordinate 3,728 of SXQZ01000108.1, read as the reverse complement.
CATGTGCGATGCGCATGACCGTCCGCTCCACCGACGACGTGCTCACCCCGCGCTGCGCGGCGATCTCCGCGTTGCTCAGCCCATGGACCACCATGCGCGCGACCTCGATCTGGACATCGGTGAGGTGCGCCGTCACGCCGCGGGGCCGCGGCAACGCCGGGATCGACCGCGCCCGGGGGCTCGACGCCATGCGGATGCTCGTGGCAATGGCGCCCGCGACGGCGTCCACGCTCCGCAGTTCCCCCTTCGTGAGGTACACCGAGGCGCCCGGAAGATCGCGCACGTTGCGGCCGGTCAACCGGGGATCGCCATACGACGTGAGGATGGTGATACCGATGGGGGGCGACGCCTCGCGCAGGGCGACCGCCACGTCAACGCCGTCCGGACCATTGCCGAGATCAAGGTCGATGATGGCCGCGTGGGGCGCATACCTCGCGGCGAGATCGAGGGCCTCGGCCGCCGAGGCCGTATCGGCCACCACATTGACACCGGCGTCCCGCAGCGCCCCGCATACCGTGGCGCGGGTGAAGGCGTCATCCTCCACCACGAGCACCCGGGGCACAGTCGGCGCGTGGGTGCTCACGCACCGACTCCGGGCAGGATGCCGACCGGCGGGGTCATCGGCAGCGCGACGTCGAGTTCCGCCCCGGCCCCGCCGGGGCCGGGGCGGAGCGTCCATGCACCGGGGGCGACGGACTCGATCAAGCCGAGCCCCATGCCGGGCATCCCGCCACGCGGCCCCAGGCCGTCATCGGTCACCCGCACACGCACGTCCCCGCCCGCGGCGACCACTTCGATCACGGCCGTTCTCGCGTGGCCGTGCTTGCGCGCGTTCGCGACCGACTCCTCGGCGATACGTCCGATGTCGCCCACCACCGCGACGGGCAGCACGGGCAACCCGGGGTCGGTCCGCACCGACACGTCGACGAATCCGCGCCACACCGAGGCGACGGCGTCCAGCTCGGCCGCAAGGTCCCGATAGACGATACGCGGCCCCCGGTCGGGGGCGAGGGCCACCTGCGCATCGTGCAGCGCTCGGCGGTAGGCAGCCTCATCGCCCTGCGCCACGGCCTGGTCTATCGCGAAGGCCGTCGCCAGCAGTCGGGACTGGAGCCTCCCGTGCACGTACCCCGCGAGGTCCCGGCTCGCCCGGGCGATGTCCCGGTTGGTGACGAGGGCATCCACTTCGCGGGCGCTCACCTCCTGCCGGAGCCGCTCATTCAGCAACTCATCCCCGCGGAACACCGCGCCGACCGCCCCCACGATGGTGAGCACGGCGGCGGCCACCATGGCCGCAAAGGGGACCAGCGCCCAGCCGTCCTGGTCCCAGAGGACCCCGCGGAGCACCGGTGCGCAGATGGACAGCGCGAGCGCCAGCGACACCGCAGCCAGGGGGAACGCGTGGTGGTCGGCCCAGACCCACCTGCGCGCCGCCCGCACCACGATGGTGAGCACCAGCCACGTCGCGGCCCCGAGTCCCAGCGGGCTGAGGGGACTGAGGGCCATGGGCACGGTCACCAGTACCACGACGATCGCCGTCGGCAGCGGCAGGACCGGCAGCGCCCGCAGGGCGGTCCACTGAATGCCCCGGTGCGAGGCATCGTCGGCCGACTGCCGGGCCGCCGCCATAAGGCGGTGACTGAGCGGACGCAGCGTGCGGTCCACGGTCTCGCGCAGATGGTCGGACAGGGCAACGCGGTCTGCCGGGGTGACCTCGCCCCGGTACCGGTCGAGGCCACGCCGGGTCTCGTCGAGGGTGGCGACCATCTCGTCGTAGACGGCATCGGTGATCGCGACGGTGAGGTCGCCCTGTTCGCGCTCCTCCTCGCGCAGGGCCGCGAGGCGTGCCCGCAGTACGACCCGCTGCCGGTGATAGCGCACCGCCTGGCCGATCACCAGGGCCACGCCGATCGTGCTCGCGCAGACGAGCACCACGCTGGTGGCGATCACCACGGGCCAGGTCCTCGCCAGATCCTCGCCAAGCACATGGGAGGACCCCACCACCGCGGCCCCGCGGGCAGCCCCCGCCGCCGCACCGATGATGACGACCATCCCCACCCCAACGGGTCGGAAAGGGCGCCGACGGACGAGGGCGGCCTGTGCGAGGGCAAACACCGCCCCGAGCGCAACCGTGGACCACGCGACGATCACCGCCCAGGCGCCGACCGTTCCGGGCTGGTTCCCGGCGACCGCCGCCGCCCCGCCCAGCGCAATCAGGACGAAGGTCGGAACGCTGATGGCCCACCGTGCGGCGCCGGTCTCACGCCATGTCACGCGGATGCCGGTCATGCCCATGGGGCATGAAACCACACGTGGGCGCGCACCGGACATCCCACCGGATGCACGCGGGCGGCCGATCAGTCGACGGTGAGGATGACCCGCGTCAGCGTGGTGGGTCCGGTGCCCGTGAACGTGGCTGACTGCTCCGTGGTGGACGTCGTGACGACCGCAATCGGGACGACCCTCGTGATGCCGCCCAATGAGACCGGCCCGGACTGGTAGGTGGTGAACGGCCCAGGCGGATTGCCGAACGACCACGTGACGACGCAGCCGGCGGACCCGTCCGACCTTCCGGTACCCCCGCCCAGCGCGGGCCAGGGCTGGGCCGCGGGCTGTGCGAGCGTGGGAAGCGGCCGGGCGGGTACGGCCACCTGGGTCAGGGTGCCCTGAAACGTCAGGGCGTCGGGCGCGCACGAGGGGAGACCCGCGGCGGTGAGGGTCACGAGCGTGGGGGACCCGGGGAACGAGAAGGTCACCCCCGACGGCGGCATCACCCACTGCTGCGCTGTGATCCTGGTGCCGGGGTGGAGGGCCACGGTGGCGCCCGGGAGGGCAGTGAGCGTGCCCACGTTGAGCACCGTCGGCCCCGCCGCGGACCCCGCAGTGAATGTGGTCCCCGGCGTCACGACCACATTCGGCAGAGCCGATACCGTGACCGAGATCGGGAAGTACATCGCGTTGATGAGAGACCCGTACTCCCCGGCCCCCCCGTACTGGCTGATCGCGCCGAGCGGCACCCCGTCGATCATGAGATTGGCCGGGCGAAGTGACGCGGGCACCGTGCCGCGCAGCGCGCGCACCCGGTAGCGCACGCCGGCGGCGGTGCGCGCGGCGCGGGTGATGGTGACGATCACCCGGCGGTTACGGCCCTGGGTATCCCGTCCGGTGAGGATGGCATTGGGCGGATCGCTGCGGAACGTGCCCCGCCAGAGCCCGGTGACGACGTCTTCGCGCATGGTACCCGTGCGCCGGCCCGGGCGCTCCTCGAACGCCAGCACCCGGCGATGCCCGGTGCGGAGTGTGAGATCGGTAAGGCCCGCCCCCGCAGAGGTCGCCGATGCGGTGCCGCCCGCCTGGGAGAGAAGGAACGACGCCTCCGCGCTGGCAAGGGCGGGGAGCACGAGGGCCGCGGCGCCTGCGATGGAGGCGGCAGCACGAATGATGGGACGCATGAGGCGACGCTACACCCGCCCCGCCGCCCGCGTCGGGCGCCGGGGCGCCGGAGCCCATGCGTCCGATGGCGGTACGCTCGCACGCGAGTCCACCCGGAGGAGACCCATGCCATCCCGGCCCGCTGCCCACGTCATGGTCAAGTCGCTATACGTGGTGTAAATCCACCCCGGCGCTGAGCCTCAGGGTCGGCCACCCGGGGTGTTCGTAGGATCGTCGGTGTTCCTTCCAAGAACGCTGACGAAAGCGAGGCACCCCAGATGGCCGACAACGGGAGT
>SXQZ01000107.1 GCA_005792725.1 Actinomycetota bacterium | reverse complement strand
TCGGCCCGCGGCCGCTCCCCGAGCGCGACTACCTGCTCCTCGACGACCTCCACCGCAAGCGCTATCTGGTGTTGCCCGGGATGACGGGCCTGTGGCAGGTGAGCGGGCGCGCCGACCTCTCATTCGACGAGCTCGTGCGGCTCGACTTCTATTACATCGAGACCTGGTCGGTCTGGCTCGACCTCGTCATCCTGGTACGCACGATTCCCGCCGTGCTGCTCAGGCGAGGGGCGTACTAGGTGGACGAACCCGATCCCGACGAGCTGCTCGCCCGGCTCCGTGACGCCGCCGGGGAGCCGCCCCTGCCGCCGCTGCGCATCGCCGACCCTGCCCCATCGGCCCGTGACGGCGTGGCCGGGCGGGCCGTGGGCGGGTCGCGACGCGCGGTGATGCGGCTCATCACCCCCGCCCTCGCGGACCTGCTCGCGCAGCTCGAGGCCGATCGCCACCGCATGGAGGCCGAGATCCGCAGGCTCGATGAACGCATCGCGTACCTCGAGGCGCGGGTGCCGGCCGACCCGGCCGACTGACGGCCGCAGCCGCGATGTCCATCGTATTCGTGGTGCAACGCTACGGCGCTGAGGTCGCGGGTGGTGCCGAGGCCCTGTGCCGCGATACGGCGCGCGCTCTGGTCCGGGCCGGCGAGGACGTCACCGTGTTCACCACCACGGCGCGCGACTACCTCTCCTGGGAGCCCTTCTACCCGACCGGAGACTGGATCGACGACGGCGTGGTGGTGCGCCGGTTCGCGGTAGACCTGCCGGACCCGCGGCGCTCTGCGGCGCTGGTGCGCCATCTGGGCCTGAGCCCGGGCGATCCGGCCCGGGAGGCCGAATGGGCCAAGGCGCAGGGCCCGGTATCGCGGGACCTTCTGGCCGCTCTGTGCGACCCCGGGCATCGGAGTCGCACAGAGCGGGGGACCGCGCCCGCCCATGGGGTGGTCGCGTGCTGGACCTACCTGTATGCGACGTCGCAACTCGCCATGCCGCTCGTGCGGGACCGGGCGATCCTCGTGCCGCTCGCGCACGAGGAGCCCATGCTGCGCTTTGATCTCACGCGCGGGGTCATCCGGATGGCAGGGGTACTGGCCTTCATGACTCCCGAGGAGCGCCGGCTGGTGGAGCAGGCCGTGGGCGTGGGCGATACCCCGGGCGTGGTAGTGGGCGCCGGGCTCGATCCCTCACCTGATGGCGACGCCACCCGGGCCCGTGCGGCACGCCCCTTGCCCACGCGCTTCGCGCTCTACCTGGGACGGGTGGATGCTGCCAAGGGGGTGGACGCCCTCATCCGTGCGCATGCCGGCTACCGCGACGCGGGTGGCCCGGTGGGGCTGGTGCTCGCGGGCCGTCAGGTGCCCGGCCTCCGGCTACCTGGATGGGTTACCGCCACGGGCTTCGTGAGCCCCCAGGAGCGTGCCGACCTCCTGGCCGCCGCCGAGGTGGTGGTACTGCCATCGCCCTACGAGAGCCTGTCGCTGGTGGCACTCGAGGCGTGGCGCGCGGGCCGTCCGACCCTCGGATACGCGCGCGCGGACGTGGTCGCGGGCCAGACGGCCCGCTCGGGGGGTGGGCTCCTGTACACCGGGCCGCAGACCTACGGACGCCAACTCGCCCGTCTGGCGGCGGACCCCATCGGACGTGAGGCCATGGGCCGGGCCGGGCGCGCCTTCGCTGCGGAGTGGACGTGGGACGCCTGCGTGGCGCGCTGGCGGGAGGTAGTCGCCCTGGCGGGGGCCATCTAGCGGACGTGGCGTCGCGGAATGCCATCCCGCCAGCACACGGCGGTGAAGTGCGGGATCGCGATCCCCGCCGGTAGGTGATCGGTACCTGCGTCCGGGTCTGCGGAGAAGCGCTGGACGTGATGGGTCACGCATGCCTGCCCGAAACCGTGGAGCGCCAGGAGGTCAGTGACGACTGCGGGCCGCCCCGAGGGCGAGGCGAACGAGGTGCTGGGCTCGGACAGGCCCACGCCCGGTGTGTCGTCGCGGAAGTGCCGGTGCTGCCAGTCGGCCTCGGTGACCACGAGTACGTTGCAGATGTCGGCGACGACACGCAGTACGGCCGACGGGTTGTCAACGTGCTGGAGCACATTGCCCAGGATCCCCACGTCGAACCGGCCGAGGTCGTCTGCCAGGGATCCCACGGGGCCGGTCCACAGCCGCGCGGATGACCCGAGCGCGGCATGGCATTCCCAGAAGCTCTGCCGTACCGTGGACCGCATCGTGCGCACGGCAGTGCGCTCCTCGTCGCTGAGGTGTGCGATGGGATCGGAATCGGCATCGTGCGGCATGGTGAGCAGGTCGACCACCACCACTCCGTGGGCCCCACGCTGTTCGGCGGTCAAGCCCAGCAGTCCCGTTGCCGTCCCTGCATCGAGTACACGCCGCCCCCTGAGGGCGACGCGGCCCAAGTACTCATTGATGTCACCGATCGACCACTGACCGGGGGTCATCCGGCCGTCGGGGAGCGCAACCGAGTGATAGAAGCGCACAGGGTCGTCGTCGTTGAGGTGTCGGCTCAGGTGCACGCGCGCCGGGTGTTCACTGTCTGTGACCCGGTGCCTGCGCATCCGGCGTTGGGTGGTCCGACGAGCGCTCTGGTCATCCGATAGGCGCGTCGCCATGAGTCCCTGCAGCGCGGAGGCGATGAACGCCCCGGCCCTTCCCGGCGAGTGGCTCTGCTCAATGCGCTCACGGCCCGCGCGGCCGCGGGCGGCAGCGGCGATGGGGTCGGCTCGGACGGCTCGCAGCAGTCCGGCCGCGGCCGAGATGTCCGGGGACGCCCATTCGCCGCCCACCGGGTACGGAGCCGCATCGTCGGGAATGGGCGTGAGCGTGAAGGGGACGGGGAATGCCGTGGTGTCGTCCATGAACTCGGTGTTGCCGCCGTAGGCCGTCGCCACGACCGGGCGGCCGTACGCCATTGCCTCGGCGAGGGTGATGCCAAAGCCCTCGGATCGGTGCATCGAGAGCATGCAGTCACACCCTGCGATGAGCGCGTGGACGTCCTCAATCGGCCACGAAGCCGCGATGATGATCACATCGTCGTGGTCGCGGGCGGCGTAGCGAATGCGGTTGAGATCGGCGGCATGCCCATCGGCTCCGAAGATCTTCATCACGAGCAGCGCACCGTCGGTGGGTGCGAATGCCCGCCGGTAGGCGTCGATTGCGCCCAGGGGGTTCTTGCGCGCATGCCCGCCCTGCAGTGACAGGACACTAACGACGAGGAACGTGTGATCTGTGGCCCCGACCTCGCGCCGGACCCCTGCACGTGGGTTCGCCGTGACCGTGAGTGCGAGCGGCATCACCCTCACCGGGAGTTCCGTGCGGGCGGCGATGGCACGGCGGGCGAACTCGCTGCCGGTCCATACCTCATCGACGGCGGTAAAGGACGGGTCGAATGCGGCCGGGAGTACGTCGGCCTCCCACCACCACAGCCCAATCCTGTAGCCACCGCGCAGATCCGGGCCAAGCACGTGCTGGTCAACCGCGACTGCGGCGTCCATGGGTACGCACACGAGGGTGACCTCGTACCGGGCGTCGCCGATGTCGCTCCATGGGTGGTCCGCATCGTGGCCGGAGTGCTCGATGTTGTAGGTCGAGTGCGGGATGTCCGCTCGCGCAAGTGATGCGGCCACGAGGCGCGCCGCCATGCCGATACCGTTCCGCGCCGTGAGGTATCCGACCAAGTTGATCCCTGGCGTACGTGTCCCCTCTCCGGGCGGTCGGATGCGTGCGTCGGTGGGTGATGTCCATGCGCACCCGTCCGAGAATGCCATCGCGCCGTCCCGAAAGGGATTGGGAGGCTCGGGCGACCCATCACGCTCGCTCGCCAGCAGTGCCTCGCGGTAGTGCCGACGTTCCTGAAAGGACACCTCGAGGCCCGGGACGCGGCCCAGCCCGGCATCGGTCGCGGGCTCCTGCCCGTGGCCGGCGGCGAGAATGGCCGCGCCGTAGTCGTCGAGGAGTGCATACACGGCCAGTCCATCCGTCGCGCGGAAGGGGTGGATACGGTTCTGGTAACGGGACGGCGAATGGGGCACCTCAGGGTCGTAGCCGCTCGCGTGATGGAAGACGAGCGGCTCGCCGTCAACCGTCCACTGGCCCTCACGGTGTGCGATGCGTCGTTCCGGCATGTTCCACCAGCCGAGGTTGACGCCCGGGTGGCGCAGCACCTCGTGCGCGAAGTACCCGGGAACCATGTCGATCCACCGCTGATCCACGAATCGGGACGAGTCGGCCTGATTCAGGCAATCACGTCTGACGCGCTCGGACCACCATGGGAGAAAGCGCGGGTCAGCCGTCCGGCCGACCCCGATGTAGCCGAGGTTGAAGATGCCGCCCCGGAGGAGGACGTCTTCCACGCTCTGGACTCCGCTCCGCCAATGGTGGGGTGGCGCTGTGAGGTGCGGTGTCAAGACGATGCCGTGCTGTCTGACCAGGGCATCGATGAAGCGCGGGTCGCTGTGGAACCTGATGTCGGCGTCGAGGTAGTGCACGCTCGCCGACACCTCCAGCAGATGGGCCAGCAGCATCGGCTTGGCGGCGCAGCACAGTTCGAAGGCGTCGTACGCGGTCGCCAGGCGGTGGAACTCGTCCTCCGCGAACAGGTCGTGGGGCGTGAGCACCTCGAAGGTTTCGCCCCGGAGATCATCCGGGACGGCATCGATGACGAGCGCAACCACCCGGCCGTCAGGGGCATGGTCAAGGAAGGACTGCGCCAGCACGCGCGCACGCGGCAGGTGGGTGCGCGTGCAGATGGTTGCGATGAGCATCGTGGCGTCACGCATCCCTAGAAAAGGATGTAGGGAGTCACCCGGGATTGCCGGGCGTTATCCGTCTGCGTCCATGCGTGGAAGGCGGCGCGATCCCGGCCCAGCGGGTCGGGGAAGGCCGTGGCCAGGTGCTCGGAGCGTCTGTGCGCCTCGATCCACTCCCGGGTGATGGCCGGTTGCCCATTGTCTCCGGGGGCGTCGAGATACGCCTGGAACGAGCGGGGGCCACTGCGGAATGGATCACCGAACCGCTCCCGGCCCGCGCCCATCTCCGCATAGACATGTCGGCCGGCATCCGGTACCGGTGCCCCATCCTCGAAGTGGCCGAAGCCATAGGGGGCGGATCTCCACACTGCTCGTCCCTCGCGCTCAAGCGCGGCACCGTACTGCCGGTACGCGGGCTCGAGACCGGGCACCTGGTCCAGGCTCAGGAGGTCTGGGAAATACTGCACCATGGAGTCGGGGTACTCCGGGACGAACCCGGAGAAGTGAAGGTGCCTGCATGCCCTCGCATCGATGGACATGCGCCCGTCCTCTGTGGGGGACTCCCACCCCGGGATCCGCCAGAATGAAACGTTCAGCCCGGGGTCGGTGAAGCGCGCCCAGTTGACGACGAACGACCGCACCATCTCGAGCCAGCGCTGGTCGAAGTGCTGTGCGTCGGACAGGCGGTGCCTGCAACCAACCTCCATCATGGACATCCACCATCTGAGGAAGGCGATGGCCTCATCGCTGCCCGTGGCGCCGATCAGGCCCCCGTTGTAGGCCCCCGCTTCGACGACCCGGTCCTCGATGAAACGGCCCGTCGCATCATCCGCGTCCACGGGCCCGAGGAAGTGGGGTGAGATGGTCAGTGACCGCCGGGACACCTGCTCGTCAACGTCGGGCATCGGTGCGAGGACGACCGCATCCGGATCGGTGAAGATGACTGCCTCGGCTCCGTGCGCCAGGGCGTGGAGCAGCAGGCCCGGCTTCGCTGCTGCGGATAGTTCCTTGCAGGTGTGGGTCATGAGCCATGACGGCGCCATGCCGACGTCCTTGGGGAAGAGCACGTCGTACGGCTCGGCGGACATGTCGACGTCCGGGGGTGGCGTGTCGGTGATGAGCACCGTCATGCGGCGGCCGGGGTGATGCGCGGTGAACGACGTCGCGAGTACGCGAACCTGTGGCAGGTAGTTACATGCTGCTGCCGTTACCCATGTCGCGCTCGCGTGCATGGTCATTCCGCCATCGGGCCGGTACCTGCCAGCAGTTCCTCCCGGAACGCTCTCAGGTAGAGGTCAAGGGGCGGAGGCAGCCCCCGTGCCAGCCGGCCCGGTACGTAGCGGGTGAGCACGTCGGGCTCCTCGGCCCGGAAGCCACTGAACCTCAGGACCGCGACATCGTCATCACCCGCACGAAGGTGCCCGGGCGTCCCGTTGATGCCGCGGTCGGCGATGTTCCAGTGCCCGGCATTGAGGCCGGCGCCGCGAAGGATGGCGACGTCGTCGAACATCATCGGGATGAGGTCGAGCCAGCGCTGCTCGTAGTGGCGCCCACGGATGACGTCCCACTCGCATTCGGGTTGCAGCCGCGACTCCCACCATCGCAACGCACGGCGGGCGTCACTCGTGTCGTTGACGGCGATCACGCCGCCGTTGAATGTGCCGGCCAGCATCACGTCCCGGAGGCGCTCGGAGGCGTCGGGGCCGACCGGCGGGGTCAGGAGATGGGGGGTGAGGCCAATCCCTGCGGTACCGAGGCCATCGAGGATGGGTTCAAGCGATCCGACCACCATGCTCTCCTGCTTGATGAAGACCAGTCGCCGATGGCCTTCGCGCAGGAGGTACAGGATCAGCGAGGGTGTCAGCGCGTATTCGAGCGCCACGCCCTCGTGGCCCGCGCGCCATTCCGCGGCCGCGCCGTTCAGGACGTCCTCCATGGAGACCGCCGTGAACGCCATCCCGGCCGGATCCGGCATGTGGTCAGTGATGAGCGCGATGACCGTCGTACCGGGATGGACCCGCGCCACAGACCGTGCGAGCGCGTGCGCGTGGCCGATGGTCGCCCGCGACGCGATGGTGCACACCGTTGCATCGAGCACCCCGTGCCGCGTGGTCGCGGCGTCGATCACGCTGACGGCCATCCGTCCATCAATGCGGCGTGCGTACTCCAGAGCGTCCGCTGCCGCTTCCGCCGCGTTGTGCGCCCGGTCCGTGGCGAGCAGCACCCGCCGCTCGTGTTCGCGCATCGTCGCCCCGGCGATGTCGAGCGTCCTGAGGACCGCGGTGTCCACCTCTGCACGGCGTCGCAGGTACGGCCGGAGCACCCGCAGGTAGGCGCGACGCATGAGTGCGCCCGGGCGGTTCCCGGAGGCGCCCCACGGGGTGCCTCCGCCCTCACCGATGCACCGCCGCAGGTCGTCCGCGGCGCGCGCGAATCCGTCACGCGAATCCACCCCGTCCGGTGGGGATGGGAACTCACCCGGATGGCTATCCGCTCCCGGCAATGCATGCCGGTCCTCGCGTGTCATCGGGGTGGGGTACTAGCCATCGTCGCGTGGTGCGTCGGCCAGCATCGTCTGGTAACCGGCCAGCACCGCCCGGTCGGAGTCGGCCACGATGGGCTCACCCCGCAGGGCATCGCCGCAGCGCGCGCGGATGAGGTCGACCAGCAGGCCGGAGGCCATCCACTCGAATCCCGGCGGCACATCCACGCGGATGCGCACCCAGTGCAGGCCGTCGCCGATGTCGTCGGTGCGGGTGATGAGCGGGGATGACGAGAACCGCACGCCACCCGGGCCCACCAGATCGGCAGCGTCCGCCACCGCACGGGCGACCGGTGCGACGTCGGTGACCAGTACGCCCACCTCCATGTCGCGCGGCGCGTGGGAGACGCGCTGGGCGGCTTTGACCTGCGCGTTGGGAACGAAGAGCACGTCGCCGTTCAGTGTGCGCAGCGTGGTGGCGCGCAGGCCGGCCCGCTCGACGATGCCCATCGGGACCGTGCTCTCCAGCACCACGAGGTCACCGACTGCGAACTGGCCCTCGAACAGGATGAAGAAGCCCGCCACCACGTCGGCCAGCAGGCGCTGCATGGCGAAGCCCAGCACCAGGAGGACGAACGCCGAGCCCGAGATCGCCGCCACGCTGTCGGCTCCGAAGATCGCGGCCACCGCGGCGATGATGGCGGCGAGGATGACGACGTAGATGACGGCCGTCGCCAGCGCTCCGATGGCCGTCCCGCGCTGGCGGGCGGCGACGGTCCCGCCCTGGCGCATCACCCGCGTCACCGAGCGCCGCTCGATCGCCCGCACGATCCAGATGCAGATGGCCGCGGCCAGCACGATGGCACCGATCCAGATGAGCGTCTCGGCCCAGTCGGGCAGCCAGGGCACATCGGTGGGGGTGGACCCGTCCATGGGCAGCGCGGTCAGAGGACCGGCAGGTACCGCTCCATCTCGAAGGGCGTCAACTGCACGCGGTACTCCTCCCACTCGGCGCGCTTGATCTCGACGAACCGGGCATGGGTGTGCTCGCCGAACGCCCGCAGCAGCAGTTCGGACGCCGCGCCGATCTCGATGGCCTCACCGAGGTTCTCGGGCAGGTTGTCGATGCCCGCCCGCGCGCGCTCCTCGGGGCCGAACTCGTAAAGGTTCGTCTCCATCGGGGCGGGCAGCTCGTACCCCTTCTCGATGCCGTCGAGGCCGGCGTGCAGCATCGCGGCGAAGGTGAGGTAGGGGTTGCAGGCGGGGTCGGGTGAGCGGAGTTCGGCGCGCGTGGCGCCCTCCCGGCCCGCGTGGTACATCGGCACCCGGATCAGCGCCGACCGGTTGCGGCGACTCCACGCGATGTACACGGGCGCCTCATAGCCCGGCACCAGCCGCTTGTACGAGTTGACCCACTGTGCGAACACGCACGACAGCTCCCGGGCATGGCGCAACTGGCCCGCGATGAAGGCCTTCGCGTCGGCCGACAAAAGGAACTCATCCTCCGGGTCGAAGAAGGCGTTCTGCTCACCCCGGAACAGGCTCTGGTGCGTGTGCATCCCCGAGCCGTTCTCGCCGGCGAGCGGCTTGGGCATGAAGGTGGCGTACACCCCGTGCCGGTGCGCGACCTCCTTCACCACCGTGCGGTAGGTCATGACGTTGTCGGCCATGCGCAGGGCGTCGTCGTAGCGCATGTCGATCTCGTGCTGGCTGGGCGCCACCTCGTGGTGGGAGTACTCCACGTGGATGTCCATGGCCTCGAGGGCCAGCACCGTGTCGCGTCGCAGGTCGCTCGCCGCGTCGAGCGTGGTGAGGTCGAAGTAGCCCCCGCGGTCCAGCGGCTCGGTGCCGCCCCCCGACTTGAAGTAGAAGAACTCGAGTTCGGGCCCGATGTAGAAGTGGTCGTAGCCCATCGTCCGGGCACGCTCCACGGCGCGCCGGAGGATCTGCCGGGGGTCGCCCTCGTACGGCTCTCCGGTGGGCAGTTGGATGTCGCAGAACACCCGGGCGACGCCCTGCTCCGCCGGGCGGTACGGCAGCACCTGGAACGTGCCGAGGTCGGGCATGGCGACCATGTCCGACTCCTCGATGGCGTTGAAGCCCGTGATCGAGGAGCCGTCGAAGCCCATGCCGTTCTCCATGGCGTGGGGAAGCTCCTCGCGGGTGACCGCGAAGCTCTTGATCTGGCCAAGGACATCCGTGAACCAGAACCGGATGAACTTGATGTCCCGCTCCTGGACGAGCGCCAGGATCTCATCTCGTGTCATGTGCCCTCCTCGGCCGCGACGCTACCGGACCCCGGTGCCCGGGGAGGGTGAGCGGCAGCGCAGGAGCCCGTCACCGGGGCTCGCCCGCCGCCGGGGTCCGATCACCCGTGCGCCCCGGGACGACGAGGGGCGCCCTCTCGGGCGCCCCTCGGGCTCGCTGCATCCTGCACCGGCAGGGTCACTTCACGAACAGCATCTCCTGGTACTTCGGGAGCGGCCAGAGGTCATCGGCCACGATGCCCTCGAGGCGGTCGGCGGTCTCGCGCACCGCGGCCATCGCGGTGAGCACCGTGTCGCGCATGTAGGCGGCGTGCTTGATCGCGGTGCCGGCCGGGTGCTTGGCGTTTGCGGCCTCGAGGACCTTGAGGCGGGCGACCAACTCCTCGGTGAGCCCGCGCACCTCGTCGGTGACCGCGTCGATGCCGGCGTCCTCGCACATCGCGATGTGCCGGAGGGCTGCCGGGAGGATGAGCGTGCGCGCCATGTTGGCCGCGGTCTCCGCCTCGATGTTGACGTTGGTGATGTACTGCTCGACGAACACCTCGTACCGCGCGTGCAGTTCGCGCTTGTCCAGCACCTTGTACTTCGTGAACACCTGGACGGTGGCCGGCGTGATGAACTGCGGCAGCGCGTCCGGAGTGGTGCGCAGGTTGGGCAGCCCGCGCTTCCCGGCCTCGGCGTGCCACTCCTCGGTGTAGTTGTACCCATCGAACACGACGCGCCGGTGTGCCGAGTACACGTCGCGGACGACCTCGGCGACGGCGGTCTCGAGCGCCGCGCCGCGCCGCGCCAGGCGCTTCTTCAGCTCGGCGGCCATGTAGTCCACCGACTCGGCCACGATGGTGTTGAGGACGGTGTTGGGCAGGCCCAGCTCCTGGGCGGCACCGATCGCGCGGAACTCGAACTTGTTGCCGGTGAAGGCGAACGGGCTCGTGCGGTTGCGGTCGCCGGCGTGCAGCGGCATGTGCGGCAGCACGGGGGTGCCCAGCCCGAGGAAGGACCTGGGCGTGGACTTGTGCGCCTTGCCCTTCGCGATCGCCTCGAACACGCGCTGGATCTCGGCGCCTAGGTAGATCGAGATGATCGCCGGCGGGGCCTCGTTGGCACCCAGGCGGTGGTCCTGACCGGCGTTGGCGACGGTCGCGCGCAGCAGGCCCGCGTACTTGTCCACCGCGCGGATGACGGCCGCGGCGAAGAACAGGAACTGCAGGTTGTCGTTCGGCGTGTCACCCGGGTCGAGCAGGTTCGCCCCGGTGTCGGTGCCCATGGACCAGTTGTTGTGCTTGCCCGATCCGTTGACCCCTGCGAACGGCTTCTCGTGCAGCAGGGCCACCAGGCCGTAGTGGCGGGCCAGCCGCTTCAGCGTCTGCATCAGCAGGTGCTGGTGGTCGGCCCCCACGCTGGAGATCTCGAAGATCGGCGCCACCTCGTACTGCGCCGGTGCCACCTCGTTGTGGCGGGTCTTGATCGGCACGGCCAGGCGGGCCAGCTCGTGCTCGACCTCCATCATGCAGGCGAGCACCCGCTCCGGGATCGACCCGAAGTAGTGGTCGTCGAGCTCGTGGCCCTTGGGCGGCTTGGCCCCGAAGAGCGTGCGCCCCGTGTTGATGAGGTCGGGCCGCTCGTAGTAGTACTGCTCGTCGATCAGGAAGTACTCCTGCTCGGCGCCGATCGTCGTGAACACCCGGTGGACGTCGTGGTCGCCGAAGAGGTCGAGGGCCTTGAGCGCCGCTGCGTTGAGTGCCTCCATCGACCGCAGGAGCGGGATCTTGTTGTCCAGCGCCTCGCCGGTCCACGACATGAACCCCGTGGGGATGCACAGCGTGGCGCCGTTGGGGTTCTCGAGGATGAACGCGGGGCTCGTCGGATCCCACGCCGTGTAGCCGCGGGCCTCGAACGTGGCGCGGATGCCGCCGGTCGGGAACGACGAGGCGTCGGGCTCGGCCTGGATCAGCTCGTCGCCCGAGAACTCCGCGATCGACGTGCCCTCACCGGTGGGGCCGAAGAAGGAGTCGTGCTTCTCGGCGGTTGAGCCGGTGAGGGGCTGGAACCAGTGCGTGTAGTGCGTGGCCCCCTTCGCAAGCGCCCAGTCCTTCATGGCCGACGCCACGGCATCGGCGATCGACGCGTCGAGCTCGGTACCCCGCTCGATGGTGGCCTGCAGCTTGCGGTACACGCTCTTGGGCAGGCGCGCGCGCTGGGCGGCGGGGCCGAAGGCGTTCTCACCGAAGGCGTTGTTCTCCGGCAGCGTCAGGTCGACCACGTCGATGGCGGGGCCATCTGTGAGCCATTGCGCGGCCGCCAGGTTCTTGTGTCGGGTCGGCATGAGCGGGTCCATCCTCCTCGAATCGGTCGCGAGAAGGATAGGAGCGCCCCTGGTGGGCGGCTGTCTCGCGGGGGCCAATAAGCGTGCACGGCCATTATCCATGTGCACAAGCCCATTCGCCTCCCCTTGCCGACGGGGATGGGGTCATTCATGCTTGGCGCGTGAGCACCCGCACCACGTCCCGGACGGCGGCCACCTCCGCCACCAAGTCGCTGGCCGAGCTTCTGGCGCTGCCGGCGCTTGCCGGTGCCACGCTCGAACCCGATGGCACCCGTGATCAGGTGCACGTGGGGGCCGTGGTGCTGGATGATCCGGCGGCCCGCCCGGAGGAGGCGGCCCTGCTGGTGTCGGTGGCCGGTGTGCCCGATCCCCTTCCGCCGGGCGTGGTGGCGGTGCTGACGCGCACGGCATCGGGAGATGCGGGCGTGCCCGTCATCCGCATCCCCGACGACCGCCCGTGGGGCGAGGTGATCGCCGCTCTCCAGTCCTTCATCTCGGGGCAGGCCCGCGAACTCGAGGCCCGGGATGCGCTGCGGCGCGTGCTCATCGCCGGACTGGGAGCCCCCGGTATCGCCGAGGCGGCCGCCGAGGTGCTGGGCTCACCGGTCGCGATCGTGGACGAGTACCTCGACATCCTGGGCAGCGCGCGCCTCACCGACGTCCGCGCGGACGCCCTCGCCGATGCCATTGAGGAGGCACGCACCCACGGCCCGGCCTCGCTGCTCGGGCCCTTCACGCAGGCGGGGATCACCGGCGCACACATCGTCCGGCTCCAGAGCACGGGCGTGGACGACCTCCCGGGCGTGCTGGTGACATGGGGCACTCAGCCCGCGGCATCCGACCCGGCCCTCGGGGCACTGGCGGACGCGCTGCTGGTGGAGCGGCGTCGCGAGGACACCCGGGTGGATACCGAGGCCCGCCTGCGCGGTGAGCTGGTGGAGGAGCTGCTCGCGGGCGAGGTGGTCAGCCGTGAGTCATTGGTGCGCCGTGCCCGTCACCTGGGGGCCGATCTCTCGGCCGGGGCGGTGGCGCTGGTGGGACGGCTGCAGGATCCGCACGAGGACGGCCGGGTCATCACCGACCCGCGCCTGATCCGCCGGTTCATGCAGCAGACACGCGGGGTGCTCGAGCTGCACTGGCCCAAGGCGCTCGTCGACTGGCACGAGGGCCTGCTGGTGGTGCTGCTCCCGCACCGCAGCGAGGCCGCCCGCGAGGAGGGCCCCGAGGCGCTGGCGCACACCCTGGCGCGGCGGCTGCTGGCGGCCACGGGGCCGACCGTGCCGGGCCTCACGCTCACCCTCGCGCTCTCGCGCCAGCAGGATGATCCCGAGCGGCTGGGTTCCGCCATTGACGAGGCCCAGCTCGCCCTGTCAATCGGCGAAAAGCTCGGGCGCGCGGGCGAGGTGGTCACCTTCGATGAGACCGGCACCTACAAGCTGCTGTTCCAGGTCTTCGCGGATCGTCCCGAGGAACTCGAGGCGTTCTACGAGCAGACCATGGCCCCGTTGGTGCGCTACGACGAGCAGTACCAGACCGAGTTGGTGGCCACCGTGTCCACGTACCTCGACCTCGACTGCAACCTCGCGGCCACCGCGCAGACCCTCTACACCCACCGCCACACCATCCGGTACCGGCTCGATCGCATTGCTGAGCTGGCGGGGCTCGACATCGGCAAGACCGATGACCGGGAGAAGCTGTCCCTGGGGCTCAAGGCCATGCGCCTGCTCGGGCGCCGGGTGGCGCCACCCATGCGCGAGAAGCCCCAGCACGGCACCAAGGCCGCGAGGGGCGCCAGGGGCTGAGGGAAGGGCGTGCACCCGTCTGCCCTGCCGCGCGGCACCGGCCCGGCCGGTGCCGCCGCACACCTCCGGGGTGGGGGTGGTGCTGCGCCGGCGTGGGGATGTGTCTGGCTACCGGATGGGGGTGGTGTGGTGCCCCGGTGCGCTCCCTGTCGCCTACGCCCCGTCGCCGGCGTGGGCGAGGGCATCACGCAGGCGCCCGGTGATGGGCCCCGGTACGCCGTCACCGACCGGCGCGCCGTCCACGGCGAGCACCGGGGTGACCCCGGCCAACCCGCTGGTCAGGAACATCTCGTCGCAGGTGCGCCACCCGGCCTCGGGGATGTGGCGCACGCAGGTGGGAATGCCCTCGGCCCCGGCCGTCTCCAGCACGACCTCGCGGGTGACCCCGCCGAGGATCCCCTCCACCGGCGCGGTGAGCAGGGTGGCGTCCGCCACGATGAAGACGTTGGCGGAGTCGGCCTCACCCAGGTGCCCGGCATCGTCGAGCAGCAGGGCGTGGTCGGCGCCTGCGGCCACGGCGCGGCGGTGGGCCAGGCGGTGCCCGGCGAAGGAGAGCGTCTTGTGCTCCCGGATCTCCGCGCCCGGCCACCAGGCGCCGGTGAGCGAGATGACGGTCACCCCCGGGCGGGGATCCTGCGCGTAGGGGGTGGCCTCCACCAGCAGCGTCGGCCGGGAGGTGACGGTCACCCGGACGCGGTGGGGGTCGCCGCCGATCTCCCCGAGCACCGCTGCGACGGCCGCGCGTACATCGGTGCCGGACGGCGTGGGCGCGAGGCCCAGGGCCTCGATGGATGCCTTCAGGCGCGCGAGGTGGCGCTCGAGCAGCGGCACCCGCCCCTGCGTGGCGCGCATCGTCTCGAACAGGCCGTCGCCCCAGCGCACGCCCGGGTCGGTGATGGGCAGCGCTGCCCGGTCCGGCGGCACGAGCGCCCCATCGAGCCACACGACGTGGCTCATGGCGCCCCGCCCCCGATGGCGGCGAGGAACGGCGTGGCCTTGCGCCAGGCCTCCTCGCGCTCGGCCACGGGATCGCTGTCCCACACCACGGCACCGCCCGACCAGTACTGCGCCCGTGGTACCCCGCGCGGGATCCACGCCGTGCGGATGGTCACCGAGGCGTCGAGCGAGCCATCGGTGCCCACGGCGACCACGCTGCCGAAGGCCGCCCCGCGCCCCACGGGCTCGATCTCGCGGATCACCTCGAGGGCCCGGACCTTGGGCGCGCCGGTCACCGATCCGGCGGGGAACACTGCGCGAAGTACGTCGGCGGGACCGACCCCGTCGCGCAGGTCGGCGCGAATGCGGCTGACCATGTGGTCGGCGTAGGCGGTGACCAGTGGGCCCATGAGATCGGGCACCGACACCCCGCCGGGCCGGGCGATGCGCCCCAGGTCGTTCCGTACGAGGTCCACGATCATCACATGCTCGGCGCGGTCCTTCACGCTGGCGGTGAGGGCCACGAAGTGACCGGGGGCGGCAGTGCCTTTGATGGGCTCGCTCCACGCCGTGCCCCCGGTGCTCGCGACCATGCGCTCCGGGGATGCCGAGATCACCGTGCCCCCGGGTACGTCGAGGTAGGCCCGGTGGGCCGCAGGGCCGGCGGCGGCCCACAGGGCGCGGGCGAGGGCGGCGGGGCCGGCGGTCCACTCGGCGTCGAGCCGCTGGACCAGATTGACCTGATACACGTCACCGGCGCGGATGAGCGCACGCACGCGCTCGACGGCGGCCTCGTACATGCGGCCGGGCAGCGAGGAGCGCACGTCTGCGCCCGGCGGCATCACGTGCGGCAGCGCGCCGGTGTGCGCGTACGCGGCGCTGAGCAGGGCGTCGGCCTCGGGCCCAGGGCGCTGCGCCACCAGGGCACCGCGCCCGTCGTCGTCCACCACGAACACCGCGGGGT